>JAZUPD010000088.1:0-11038 GCA_045604985.1 Eubacteriales bacterium | reverse complement strand
TCTCCAGATTGCTATTGATCAGGCTCGTGAGTACGGCCTTCTCGGCAAGGATATCTTCGGCACAGGCTTTGAATTTGATATGTTCATCCGTCTCGGCGCAGGCGCATTCGTATGCGGCGAAGAGACTGCTCTTATGACCTCTATTGAGGGTAACCGCGGCGAGCCTCGTCCCCGTCCTCCGTTCCCCGCAGTTAAGGGTCTCTTTGGTCAGCCCACCGTTCTTAACAATGTTGAGACATATGCAAATATTCCTCAGATCATACTTAAAGGCGCTGACTGGTTCTCATCTATGGGAACAGAAAAGTCCAAGGGTACAAAGGTATTCGCACTTGGCGGTAAGATCACAAACACAGGTCTCGTAGAGATTCCCATGGGTACAACACTCCGTGAGGTTGTTGAAGAGATCGGCGGCGGTGTTCCCGGTGGCAAGAAGTTCAAAGCTGCTCAGACAGGCGGTCCTTCCGGCGGATGTATCCCCGCACACGTTATTGATACTCCTATCGACTATGGTAACCTTCTTGAGATCGGCTCTATGATGGGTTCAGGCGGACTTATCGTTATGGACGAGGACAACTGTATGGTTGATATAGCTCGTTTCTTCCTTGAATTCACGGTTGACGAGTCCTGCGGTAAGTGTACTCCTTGCCGTGTTGGTACGAGAAGACTTCTTGAGATCCTTGATAAGATCATTGCAGGTAAGGGAGAGCTTGAAGATCTCGACCGTATGGAAGAACTCTGCAACTATATCAAGTCCGCATCTCTTTGCGGTCTTGGACAGACAGCTCCTAATCCTGTAATTTCTACACTCCGTTATTTCAGAGATGAGTATGTCGCTCATATCGTTAATAAGAAGTGTCCCGCAGGCGTATGTAAGAGCCTCCTTCAGTTCACAATCGACGCTGATAAGTGTATCGGCTGCGGAATGTGCGCTAAGCAGTGTCCTGCAGATGCAATTGCGAGAACAGATTACATAGCTCCCGGTCATAAGCTCGCTTCCTTCGCTATTGATCCTGCGAAGTGCGTTAAGTGCGGCGCTTGTGTAGGAACATGTAAGTTCAAAGCTATTTCCAAGAAGTAAGAAAGGAGACTTTGAATAATGGAAACTGTAAATGTAAAAATAAACGGCAGAGATTATGCCGTAGCAAAGGGATCCACGGTTCTGGAGGCTGCAAAGACCGCCAATATTGATATCCCCACCCTCTGCTATCTTAAGGACATAAACGAGATCGGTGCTTGCCGTCTCTGCCTTGTTGAGGTGTCCGAGGGAGGTAAGCCCTTCAGAATGGTAACCGCATGTGTTTACCCCGTAACTGAGGGAATGGAGATCAAGACCAATACCCCCAAGATCATAAATGCAAGAAAGCTCAACCTTGAGCTTGTACTCTCCAACCACGAAAAGAAGTGCCTCTCTTGTGTAAGAAGCACGGATTGCGAGCTTCAGAAGCTCTGTCGCGAATATGGTGTTGATGAGACTCATTTCAGAGGTGTTGTAAATCACTATCCTCTCGATAAGTCCAGTGCTGCGATCGTTCGTGACAATAATAAGTGTATCCTTTGTCGCCGTTGTGTTGGTGCCTGCTCCAAGATGCAGGGAATCGGCGTTATCGGTGCAAATGACCGTGGATTTGATACACACATCGGATGTGCTTTTGAGGGCAACCTCGGTGATACATCCTGTGTAAATTGCGGTCAGTGTATCGTTGCATGCCCCGTTGGCGCTCTTTATGAAAGAGACGACACAAAAAAGGTTTTCAATGCCCTTGCTAACCCTAAGAAGCATGTTGTTATCTGCACAGCTCCTTCCGTTCGTGCAACTCTTGGTGAGTGCTTCGGCTACGAGCCCGGCACAGATGTTGAAGGTAAGATGGTTGCAGCTCTCAAGGCTCTCGGCTTTGACGGCGTATATGATATGAACATGACAGCAGACCTTACCATCATGGAAGAGGCTACCGAGTTCCTTGGCAGACTTAAGAACGGCGGCGCATTGCCTCTTATCACATCCTGCTCACCAGGATGGGTCAAGTACTGCGAGCATTATTTCCCTGAAATGACGGAAAATCTCTCTACCTGCAAGTCTCCTCAGCAGATGTTCGGTGCAGTTGTTAAGACATACTACGCTGAAAAGATGGGACTTGATCCAAAGGATATCTTTATGGTTTCTGCAATACCTTGTACGGCAAAGAAGTTCGAGGTAGGCAGAGCGGATCAGAGTGCAGCAGGTGTACCGGATGTTGATGTTGCAATCACAACTCGTGAGCTTGGCAGAATGATCCAGACTGCAGGTATAGACTTCAAGTCACTTGCTGATGAAGAATTTGATACACCTTTTGGAATAGGCTCAAGTGCCGGTGCGATCTTCGGAGCAACAGGCGGTGTTATGGAGGCAGCTCTCCGTACAGCAGCAGAAGTTGTAACAGGTAAGACACTTGAAAAACTTGATTTTGAGGAAGTTCGCGGAATCGCAGGCGTTAAGTTTGCAAGCTATAAGCTTGGTGATGTTGAACTCAACGTTGCAGTAGCTTCCGGTACAAAGAATGCAAGAGAGCTTCTTAAGAAGGTACAAAGCGGCGAGGTAAATGTACAGTTTATCGAGATTATGGCTTGTCCCGGCGGATGTGTAAACGGCGGCGGTCAGCCCACACAGCCCGCATCTGTTCGTAATAATGTAAATCTCCGTGAAAAGAGAGCAGCAGTGCTTTATAACGACGATAAGAACTGCGGACTCAGAAAATCACATGAGAACCCCGTTGTTCAAACACTTTATAAGGAGTTCTTCGGTGAGCCAAACAGCGAAAAGGCACATCATATCCTCCATACAAGCTATGTAAAGCGTGGAATGTACAAATAATTTAATAAAAAAGCTGATCATTGATGATATGCCCCCCAAAAGTGTTTAACTTTTGGGGGGCATATCAAGAATCTTGATTCAGCACTTTGTTTTTAATCTAATAATTTTGAATAACCGAAGCTGTTTACAAGAGCTTCGATTTTTTTACCTTCCTTGCAAAGAGGACATTCATGAGAGGGATAAGAAGCATAATTGCCAAGATCTTCCGTGTGGAATATTGATTTGACCTCGTAGTTTGCACATTCCTTGACCGTTGCAAATATGGAACATACCCCTGCAACATTGCCGCTATAGTATTTAATTGCCTCGATTGCCGCCTGTGCAGTATATCCGGTTGTGACAGAAGCCGCCAGAATAAGCACATTTTTTCCCTTTATCATGGGAACCATATTATCTCTGAAAATCAGCTGGCTTCCGGATGTATTTTCGGGAGTTACGACGTATATCGTCTGGTGAGCGTTCATATTGATGAAATCACCTCTTGTAAGTTGCTCCGCAAGACAAGTGCCAATAACCTCCGTGCCGTCAAGGCAGAGAATGGTATCAACTATCGTGTTATTTGTATAAAAAGCAACAAGCTGCTCGGCAATTGCAACTGCTTCGGAAAGACGGGTTTTGTGGGTGGTCACATCAATATAGTAATTTATATGGCTGTGGCTGGTCGCAAAATGCCCCTCGGTTACGCGAAGAAAAAGATTGGGGTACTTCGTTCTGATTTTATAAGATTTTTCATTTGGCATAGTGAAATTAAACTCCTTTTCTTTTATTATATCATAAGCTGAGTTGTTTGTCAATACGATTTTTGTGAAAAATATCCATAAAATGCAAAAAAGAAACGACAAAATTGTGCATTATTCTTTTTTGATGACAAATACGTTGATTCGCTTGAATTATAATAATATTTATGATATAATTAGGCGAAAAAATGAACCGTTTACAGATAAAAGATTTTACACATGGAAGCATATAATGCCTCAGCTTATTATATTTTTTCTGTCTCTTTTTTTTTCAAATTTACTTCAGATAGTTTATAGGACGAGGATTTTTCGTATTTTGTAATCTGTATGGCGGGACTTGTTTTCTATCTTACGGGAGCATGGAAAAAACGAGAAGGAGTAAAAAATGAAAAAAAGACTATTTTATATAGACGGAAAAAGCGGAGCAGCATATCTTTCGGTAGCTTTTATGCTTGCAGCGGCTGTGATAAGGATAATATATTTTTGGGACAAGACACTTAGTGCCGCCCAGCTGTTTATACACCTTTATCTGGTTTTACTAGCATCACTTATTTTCTGCTTTACAGTTCTTTTTCTCGGGAAAAAAGCACCTGAGCTGACAGCTCTCTCGGTGCTTCTCGGAGTTATATTCTTTTCGGCAAAAGCATTTACATTTGAAAGCATGATACATACATATCTCTGCCTTCTTCTGTATCTGACCGTGCTTATAATCTATTGTCTTACGGTTTTCGGAATCATAAAAACAAAAAAATTGCTTTATCCGCTATTTTCGCTTCCTCTTCTTTACCATATTTTTATTGAGGATATGCAAATATATATTTTTGCAAGACCGATGCCGCCATTTGCAGAATGGCTGCCAGAGATTTCGGTCCTCTGCATAATGGCGGCATTGCTTTTTGTTTCCTTTGCGCTAAGGAAGTTTTAATTCATTTCTTCAATATGATAGACATAATCGAGGGTACTCATAGCCTCGATTATTTCTTTATGCGTCTTATATTTTTTCAGCTCAGTGCTGACAATGGTAACAGAAACAGAATATACCGCAAGGCCCGAGCTGAGATAAGCATTGTTTGCCTCGATATCGTCTATGCGAATGCCAAGCTTTCTGATGGTTGTGATAAAATCCTGAAGATTACTTTTGCTTACAAGCTCAAGATGCACCTCGAAATGGTTGGATCTGTTTTTGAGATATATTTCAAAAGCCTGAAAATATGTCAGACAGCAAAGAAGCGCAATATATCCGATAAGAGAAACTGTATAAAATCCTGCACCGACGGTCATTCCAAGTATTCCGGAAGCCCATAGACCTGCAGAGGTCGTAAGACCCTTTATCTGACTTTTTGAGCTGAAAAGAATGGAATTTGTACTGATTATTGCAATTCCGATAACGGTAGACGCAGAAAGCATTGCGGTGGAAACACCATACGCCTTATTCAGATAAATATCCATCATAGAGGTTACGGTGGAAGCCAGAAAAATAGTGTTGAAGGTACGCAATCCCGCAGCGTGCCTTTTGCTTGCTCTTTCACAGCCTATGATAAATGAAAAAACCATTGAAAGTCCAAGCCTGAATGCCACAGATGCGCCGCAAAGGTCATATGACCATACACCAAGCAGCTTTGCGATAGGATCAATAAAATTCACGTCAAAATCTCCTTAAATAATTAAATTCTGCGGCTAATATTGCGTCTGCCGCTTCTGAAATTTGAGTTTACCATGCTGAAATGTTCTTCCGCTGCCTCGGTGAAGGCTTGTTCTGCCTCGGCTTGTGAATCCCGAACATGAGGCGGCAGCTCTTTTTGTATCTTTTGAATACGCTCGATGAGAAGCTCGATATCGCTTTTCTTATTTCCGTCCTCTTTATGAGCTTCAACCTGCACAATATCCTCAATTTTGTCAGAATATGAGTCGGAAAGCTGGAGTGCAAGCTTTGTACAAACAGGTCCAACAAGCTCATACATTATACTCGACGCCAAAATGATCGTCTGGAGCATTGCGTCGGTTTCACCGCCAAAAGCTCTCGCCCCCATTATGGCAAGACCGATGGCAACACCCGCATGGGGGAACATTGCAAGTCCAAGATATTTTCTTGTTTTGATTTCTTTTTTTGTAGATACACATCCCAGAATCGAGCCGCAGTATTTTCCGATAATTCTGATAAGGAAATAAATAATAGAAACCGCCCAAAGGGGAGCAATACCAACCGACGAGTCACTTCCAAGAAGCTCAGAAAGATCAAAATTGAGTCCCGAACGAACGAAAAACAATAGCAGAAGTGGTGGGGTAAAATAGTTTAACTGCAAAAACAACTTATCGTCATCCGAAAGATTTATGTAAACTGCACCAATCAATATGCAACCGAGAAGTGGTGAAACGTCCATAACGGCGCATATTCCGCAGAAAAGAAACATTACTCCAACCGAAATTATCAGCCTGTTGTCGTTTGAGCGTTTTGAGAGCATCAGCTTCATAACAAAGCCGAGAAAAGCTCCGATGGCAATGGCTATGACGTTTTTGATTATAGGCGTTATTATAACACCTGTGTCAAGTGCTGCAGACTTTGATCCATATGAAATGGAAACCGAAATAGCAATGCTGTATGCAAGAAGTCCCACAACATTATCAAAGGCAATTACCTGCAAAAGTGTTTCAACAAGATCGCCCTTTGCACGAGTTTGCCTAATGGTCATAATAATAGATGCGGGGGCAGTTGCCGATGCAAGTGCCGAAAGGACCAGAGCAAGCGGAAAACTCATTTTCAGCACGAATCTTAGCAGGGAAAAGGCGAGAACAGAAGTTAGCCCCGATTCGATAAGTGTGATAACGATGCTTTTCAGCCCGTTTTTTCTCAGCTTTTCGGTTTTAAAAAATTCACCGACGCTGAAAGCGATAAATGCAAGTGCAATGTCGGAAAGAAAGTCTGTCCCTGCAATTATTTTATTCGGTATCAAATCTAAACAAGCAGGACCTATGATAATTCCCGCAAGTATATAAGCGGTAACATTCGGCAGATGCAATTTTTTCGTTATTCTCGTCATTGCAAAGCCGAAAAATATCATAAGTGCCACGGAAATAATTATGATAGCACATGGGGAGTCAGTACTGAAATTTTTATAAAGTTTATCAAGCACGAAAAAACCTCCAAAAATTATGAAAGCCGAGCAGATTTCAATCGTCTCTTTTTTTCTATTATATATGATATACTATTTCTATAATAAAGTGAAATTATTATTTTTCTTTGTGATATAAAAATATTTTATAGTAGTGCCGACATGATATGATAGATGTAAAACTCAAAACATTGCTTGCCGTGGCAGATCTTGGAAGCTTTACAAAGGCAGCATAGCAACTCTCACTTACTCAACCTGCTATCAGTCCTTGATACAGACTATCTTGTGTGCGTGCTTGCTAATGAAAATCCGCTTGTAAAAAGTGCTTGCATGGACGAAGTTATGAAGGAAAGCTTACCGTTTTCCCCATAGAAAACCTCAGCATGATCAGAGAAACAAATATAGTTTATCATAAAGATTTTGATAATACCGATATTCTCTAAAAGCTTATGAAGATTTACCGTGAGGTAAAAAATCATATAAATAAAAAGCAGAGCTGATCATTTGATCAGCTCTTACTATTATTCTTTAATCTTTTAAATCTGAAAAATCCGGTAGCTGTAATAAGTAAGACAATAAGGGATGATACTTTAAACCAATCCGTAATGAATGAAAGAAATCTCAAAAAGCCAACGGCTCTTTGCATTGAAAGATATTCACGGTTTTCAAAAGCGTTGCTTAAGTTTTCCGCATATATCTGAGAAAAAATCATAAATGAGAGGGTGACTATCAGAAGCGAGCCGATTATTATAAGCCTTTTTGCATTTGGTATGAAGAGATATTTTCTGAAGCTGATAAGTGTTGCTACGATTAGCATAGCAAGACAGATAAGAGATGCCCAAGCTACATATAGCCTCATAAAATTCATTTGACTCGTCCATTGCAAGGTCAATAATACGCTTGCTCTTGAAATGCTCGTTGCATATGCAAGATATGCGTCAATGAGAAAGAAAAGAACCCAGGAGCACCATAAAACAACTCTTTTTTTGAACACGATACAGATTATTCCGCAAGCAATAAAGGGAGATGCAAAAAACAGACCGCTGAGAATGCCTCCAAGCACCGTAAAAATCAGAAAAGCAAGAAATCCGGTGCACAAAAGAATAGCTCCGACTATCTTTCTCGTCATTGTTTTTTCCTTATAAACAGATTCTGTTTCTGCAGAAGCTTTAGGATTTTCTTTATAGTCACCTTCGCTTCCTTTTATTAGGCTGTCAAGGGAAATACCGAAGATCGTACTCATTTTCAAAAGCTTGTCAAGCTCTGGAACAGAGGAGTCTGTTTCCCATTTTGAAATCGATTGTCTTGAAACCTCCAGCATTTCGGCAAGCTCACCCTGCGAAAGATTTTTTTCTTTTCTCAGCTCATATATTCTTTTTCCTAAATCCATATACTCCTCCGATTGTAGATTTTTCAAGTAGATTATAGCATAAAAGCATGAAAATGTCTATAAACTTTCCTTGGAAATTTAGCAACCAACAGTTGCAATAGCGTTTTTTGCAGATTGCAGGTGTATTAAAAATAAAAAATACCCGACTTGTATTCGAGTCGGGCTTTTTTTAAATCAGATCAATCATCAGAGCAGGCAAGGCATCTTGTATAGCAAGCACCGCTGCCGAGAGTAAAGGAGAAAGCGAATATCAGAAGCCCTGTTAAAATAGCCCCTACAATGCTCGTTGCCGCAAAAGTAATGCCAAGAAGCACAACGGAAAGCAACACAGTTGCAAGTGCGCCGAACAGCACAGCAGATAGTGTTTCTCTTATGCATTGGCTGCAATTGCTGATAAAGACAGAAGCAGTCTGCGTCAGTAAAAGATAACCTATCGAGACTCCGAAGAGAACCCAGAGAAAGGCGGGAGTTAACGTTATGACCGCTGTTATACGGAGAAAAGCGGTTACTATTCCTAATATAAGACTTGCAATAAGAGTAATCAGAGTGCAGTTGCATTGGCACTTGCATGAGCAAGGATTATTCATAAAATCACCTCCATTGATAATTCTATGCGGCTGAGGTGATATTTGTGATGGCTTGGCATGAATTATTACGAGATATATAAAAAGTGCAATTTTTAGAGAGCGTTGTAAAGGTATTGTCTTCGTAAAGTTTTCACCACGAACACCGTCTTGAAGGGAGTTAAATCTAAAAATCCGGAGTGATAAATAAGAATTGTAAAATAATACAAAAAAAGGCTGAGCAAAGCTCAGCCTTATGTTTATCCGAGGGAAATCAGTACATTCCGCCCATACCGCCGCCCATGCCTGCGGCAGGAGCTGCGGGAGCTTCTTCCTTCTGATCTGCAACGACAGCCTCTGTTGTGAGGACAACGCTTGCAATAGAAGAAGCATTCTGGAGCGCACTTCTTGTAACCTTTGTAGGATCGACGATACCTGCACTCATCATGTCCGTGTATTTTTCGTTGTAAGCATCAAAGCCCCAACCCTTCTTACCACTGTTCATGATATCGTTTACGATAACAGCTCCGTCAAGACCTGCATTTGCAACGATCTGACGAACGGGTTCTTCAAGAGCCTTAACAACGATCTTGACACCGGTCTTTTCGTCTCCGTCTGTAATATCAACGAGCTTTGCAACCTCGCTAATAACATTAAGATAAGCAGTTCCACCACCGGGAACGATACCTTCCTCAACAGCAGCGCGCGTTGCATTGAGAGCATCCTCGATGCGGAGCTTCTTTTCCTTCATTTCAGCTTCTGTAGCCGCACCTACCTTGATAACAGCTACGCCGCCTGAAAGCTTTGCAAGTCTTTCCTGAAGTTTTTCTCTGTCGAAATCAGAGGTTGTGTTCTCGATTGCACTTCTGATCTGAGCAACTCTTGCCTTGATCTCTGCGGAATCACCTGCACCGTCAACGATGATGGTGTTTTCCTTTGTGACCTTAACCTGTCTTGCTTGACCAAGCTGGGGAAGCTGAGTATCTTTAAGCTCAAGACCGAGTTCGCTGGAAATGACCTCGCCGCCTGTGAGTATAGCGATATCACGGAGCATTTCTTTTCTTCTGTCTCCAAATCCGGGAGCCTTTACGGCAACGCAAACGAATACGCCGCGGAGCTTGTTGAGAACGAGGTTTGTAAGAGCATCTCCCTCAACGTCCTCCGCAATGATAACGAGCTTCTTGCCCGCCTGAAGAACCTGCTCGAGAAGCGGAAGTATGTCCTGAATATTGGAGATCTTCTTATCTGTGATAAGAATGAGAGCGTCGTCGATAACAGCCTCCATCTTATCGGTATCTGTAACCATATAGGGTGAGAGATATCCGCGGTCAAACTGCATACCCTCTACGACCTCGGAATACGTGTCTGCGGACTTTGATTCTTCAACCGTGATAACGCCGTCTGCGCTTACCTTTTCCATAGCGTCAGCAATGAGAGTTCCGATGGTCTCGTCACCTGCGGAGATAGCACCAACACGAGCGATATCTGCTGTGCCGTTCACCTTCTTGGAATCAGCGATGAGACATTCAACAGCTCTGTCAACAGCCTTCTTGATACCCTTGCGAAGTATCATGGGATTTGCGCCTGCTGTAACATTCTTCATGCCCTCGCGAATAAATGCTTGAGCAAGAAGGGTGGCTGTCGTAGTACCGTCACCTGCCGCATCGTTCGTCTTTGTTGCGACCTCTTTTACCAGCTGTGCGCCCATGTTTTCAGCTTCGTCTTCAAGCTCGATCTCCTTAGCAATGGTAACACCATCGTTGGTGATGAGGGGAGAACCGTATTTTTTATCAAGAACAACATTTCTACCCTTAGGACCGAGTGTGATCTTAACTGTGTCTGCAAGCTTATCAACGCCGCGAAGAAGGGCGTTTCTTGCATCAATTCCGTAAAGAATATCCTTTGCCATTTTTAAATTACCTCCAAAAATTATTCTACGATTGCGAGAATGTCGCTCTGCTTAACGATATTATATTCAACACCGTCGCATTTTACCTCGGTACCCGAGTACTTGCTGACGATAACCTTATCGCCTGCCTTAACGGTCATTACGACATCCTTGCCGTCGATAAGTCCGCCGGGACCAACAGCAACTACTTCTGCGATCTGAGGCTTTTCCTGCGCCGCAGTTGTTAGAATGAAGCCGGAATTTGTTTTTTCCTCAGCCTCTACCGCCTTGATTACAACACGGTCAAAAAGTGGCTTGATTGTCATGATTTGTTCCTCCTTATATATAAAGATAAGATTTTTATATTTTAGCACTCAAATGCGTCGAGTGCCAACATACAACATATATTTTACACCATAATTAGTAAAAATCAAGTGTTTTTTCCAGATTTAACATATAATTCACATTTTGTTTTCATTAAAACAAACACTGTGTCGTTTTG
>JAZUPD010000087.1:0-95780 GCA_045604985.1 Eubacteriales bacterium | reverse complement strand
TTTTTTTGATATAGAAAAAATTTTATAAAAAATAACGATTTTTTGCAAAACCCCCTTGGCTTTTTGTTAAAAATAGGATATAATGTGTGTATTATATTGTATCTATATGCGGTGCGGTGTATATTTTTATCAATGCCGGTCTTTTATTGTAATTATGATCTGAAAAAGGAGGTGTTTTTATGGAAACTTTCCGAAAATTTTTTTGTTTTAGTGTTTTTTGGATACTTATTTTCTCATTTACGATCTGTGCATTGGCATCCGAAAATGGCACTTTTATGAGAAGTGAGCTTTATACAGTCGAAGAATATGAAGATCTTTCGGAAATGGGGCTTTCCGTACTTGCCCGCACCTCTGATTTTTCTTGGAAGGATCAGAATGGTTCCTTCCCAAAAACGAGGCAGGAAAGGGATCTTCCTGCATATGTTCTTTTAACTTCATCCGAAAGCTGTATTGCAGAATTTTCTTCGTTGCCGAGTCAGCCTATTGATGCTTATGATTATAGAAGTATAAGCTTTGCTGTTAGGATAAAAAGCGGAGACGGTGATCTTATTGCAAGCAGATGTAAATTTATTCTTACTCTTGTATCCGGTGAAAACAAGCTCGAATGCAGTGCCGATATATCCTGCGGTGTTTGGAATATTGTTTCCTTCGATGTTTTTCATTGGAAGCACAGAAAAAACATCACTGAAATTGATGTTGGCTTCGTTGGGGAGGATAACACCTTATCACTTGAAAAAGTGGAGTTTTCGGGTCCTTATGTAAAGAAAAGCGAAAAGCCTAGAACTATGAAATTTATGTCGGGTGCGCTTAACGGTCTCGGAACAGAGCTTGAGATAATTGATAAGGGTACGGAAAATGAAGCGCTCAGAGTAAATCTCAATTCCCAAAGAGTGAATATCAGCGGTTCCTCTGCGCCACCTTATTCCCGTGAAAACTGCAATGCGGTCAAGATAGTTTTTACTAATAATTCAATGCTGAATAGTCTTGTTTTTAATTACAACTATCTTGATGCCGAAAACGGGCGTTTTTCTTCTGCGACAAGGACTGTTGCCGTTGAGCCTTATGCGGAAAAAACGGCGTGCTTTATAAATACCGGCGACGTTAATATGATATCGGATTTTTCAATAATCCTCGATAGTGCTGTGCAGGGGTCTTTTACTATTCATTCAATTATGCCCGTGCCGCTCTATGTGGGATATGAGGGAAAAACATTTGGTGAAATAACAGTCTGCAAAAAGGATGCTTCGGCAAAAAATCTTCTCCTTGAAGGAAATATTTTTCATAATTATCTTACCTCTCATAATGACCATACGCTTCTTTGTTATATGCTTTCTTTAAATGAAAGTTTTGAGGAAGCTCTTGAAAAAGGAATAAAGCCTGTGGGAGAGCTTAAAATGTCTTCTCGATTTAGCTTTGAAATGAAATTAGATATACTTGGTGAATACGCTATGGTATCAAAGTATGCTGTTGCTTCAAGGTCAAAGGATGGAGATATCACCCTGCTTATGGCTCCTGTAAGTGTTATGGCGGATTTTGCACTTGCCGACAGATCAAAGGGTGGCTCCAATATAAAGGGTATAGAATATGAAGATATTTCTGCATCTGTTGACTGCGGAGTCGGGTATGCGATAGTTGATGTTTTTCTGGATAAACTCATAAGCCGTGGTCATAGCGGTCATCTTTATTCGCTTGACAAGGAATTTATCTATTTTGATGCCGATTATGTTTCGTCTGTTGATAAAAAGGTCAAAAATTTGTATGCTTCGGGCTGTAAGGTATATCTCAGACTTCTTATTTCTCGTGATGCCGACAGAAGCCTTTTAAAATATGCTTCTGATATAGAGGTTAATCATGCTTTGTATCTTGCGGTTGATATTGAAGATGAAGAAGCAAAAAAGCATTTTTACGGTGCGGTAGATTTTCTTTCGTCAAGATATTCGAAGATATCAAATGGGAAAATATCGGGCTTGATTCTCGGAAAAAGCGTTGACTGCCCTGATTTTTACAATGCGTCGTCAAGGAATGGGATAGTTGAATATGCCAAAATGATGGCGACAGCCTTTGAGATAATGGCAAGATGTGCGGCAGAGTCGCTTGAAGAACCTGAGGTGATTTTGCCAATCTCGGATAATAAAAACGGTATCGTCGGATATGATTCCGAGCAATTTCTCATATCATTTTGCAGATATATTGCAGAAGGCGGCGGATTTGATTTTTCCCTTATGCTTGAGGGAACGAGTTTTCATGGAAATATGGATGAAGATTATCATTCGCTTTCAAGCTTTGAAAGAATGATGAAAAATCTTTCGTTCGTAACCGAAAATGCACCCGTTTCTTATGTCTATTCATTTGCTCCCGAAAATGAGCTTTCGGAAAGCGAACTTTCTGCTTCTTATATCTATGCGTATTATAGTGTTATGTTTTCTGAAAGAGCTTCCGCCTTTGTTCTCTCTCTTGACAGACAAGATGGAGGGGAAGAGATCATGAAGGCCCTTTCTTACATAATAAAATATATAGATACCGAAAAAAATAAGAATGGTGAGCTTTGCCGCACTGCCCTTGTTACTCTTTCTGCAAACAGCTGGGAGGAGCTGATAGAGGGCTATGACAGCCGCCTTATCACACACAGAGTTTTTCATGAAACAGAATCTCTTTCCGTTCTTCCCGAAAATATTTCGGGGAAATATCTTCTTTGGGATTTTTCATCAGCATTCGGCGATCAGGATTGGTTTGAGGGGAATAATTGCGCCTCGGTTTATATTGATTCCACGGCTGTTGGTGACGGAGTGCTTTGTGCAGTTATGGAGCGTACGGGAGAATATTCGGACATGGTTTATAACTATGAATTCTCCGATGATATTTCCCTTATGCCGTATCTCGGTTTTGATATTATGATAGATGGTGAAAGTAATGCTCTTTATGAGATCTCCGTGATACTCGGCGGAGAGGGGAACAGAATCGAGACTTATAGGGCTGTAAAGGGCGGAGAAGATATCGAGATAATAGTTGATACAAAACTTCATATCGAGATGAAGAAACTGGATTATATCCGCATAAGCATAAGACCTATAAGCAACGTGGGCGGCGAAACATATAAGCTTTATCTTCGTTCTGTCAATGCTTATAGCGACAAAATGAGTGATGGAGAGCTCAAAGGTGCTGTTACTCGCGCAAGAGCTCTGGCGAGAAATGCTTCGATACCAACTTCTGTGCAAGAATCGGGTGAGCCAAAATATGAATTTATCATTGCAATAGCGATGATAGTCGTTCTGGGCGTTGCCATGGTTGGTTTCTATGAAAGAAAACAGAGATGATTTGGCTTGAAGGAGGAGATTTTTTGACTATAATAAAAAAGCTGTTTTTCTCTAAAAAAAGCGATATTGATATGACACAGGGAAATATTGCAACAAATATTATCATGTTTGCTCTGCCGCTTCTTGCGGGAAATCTTTTTCAGCAGCTTTATAATATCGTTGACACACTCGTTATCGGTCATTTCGGTATGGCGGAGGAATACGCGGCTGTCGGAAGCGTTGCACCCATAATCAATATCCTTATCGGAACATTTATGGGGCTTTCAAGCGGTGCTGGAGTTGTAATTTCTCAATATTACGGTGCGAAAAAAGAGGATAAGGTGCATGATTCCGTGCATACATCTCTTGCACTTACTCTTATTCTCGGAATTGTCTTTACCGCCGTTGGTATTTTGCTCACGCCTATTCTTCTCGACATTATGCTTGAAAACGAAGAGGGCGGAGACGGTGTGCTACACTATGCAAGGCTGTATCTTAGTATATATTTTTCGGGCGTTATGGGGCTTATGGTCTATAATATATGTGCAGGAATCATGAGAGCGGTGGGAGACAGCAACAGACCCTTTTATTTTCTCGTTCTTTCAAGCGTCGTCAATATCGTTCTCGATCTTCTCTTTGTTGCCGTCTTTAAAATGGGAGTTGTGGGAGTTTCCCTTGCAACGGTAATTGCTCAGTGGGTATCCGCAATCTTTGCATTTATAACATTGATTAGGGAAAAGAATTGTGTTAGGATTATTTTAAAAGATATAAGGATAAATAGAAATCTTCTCGGGAAGATCGTAAAGGTGGGAATCCCTGCTGCACTTCAGATGGCTCTTACGTCTTTTTCAAATATGTTCGTTCAGTCCTATGTTGCGGGTGCAAACGGTTCTCAGGTGGTTAATCTGGGCGCATGGACCTCATATTCAAAGCTTGACCAATTCCTCTTTTTGCCAACTCAGTCTATATCCCTTTCCGCAACAACATTTGTGGCGCAGAATTTGGGAATAAACAATGTTAAAAGGGCAAAAAAAGGAGTTAAGCTTTCGGTTGGACTTTCAATGTGTGCAACTGCTGTTAGCATAATTTTCGTTATGATATTCGCACCGTTTTTCGCATCGCTTTTCAAGAGCGACAACGTTAAAATAGTTGAGCTTGCTACGGTTTTACTCAGATATATAACCCCATTCTATATTTGCACCTGTATAAATCAAATATTTTCTGCTGTTATGCGAGGTGCGGGAAACAGCAGAGCACCTATGATAATTATGCTTTGCTCATTTGTGGGACTCAGGCAGATATATCTTTTTATAATGTCGAATTATATTTCAAACGACCTTTTGCTCATAGGTATGGGTTATCCCTTTGGTTGGGTATCATGTGCCGTACTGATACTGATATATTATAAATTCTTCTTTAGTTTTACATCGAACAAGATAGTGGAAGACGGAATGAGCGAAGGGAAATAAAAAAGATTTTATGAGCTTTATCTATGATGTAAGCCATGAAGTTTTATTTTGATTGCGTCAAAAAAGGACTGAAAAGTGCCTTTTTTGACGCAATTATTTCTTGAAATATGCAAGTTCTTATTCTGGCGACACGGATCCCTTTGATGTTCGTTTTTTCTTCTCTGCAATCATATATGCAACGGTCTGTTTTTCATTCCCTCGAAAATTATAGCACTTAAAAAATTGTCAACGTTAAAAATTGAATAAATAAAAGTAAAAACAAGTTTTTTGGCGTATATTATAAATATCTTGAAAAAGTGCTTTGTCAGTGCTGAAAAGGAGGGGTATTTTTTGTCAGATACAAATATCAGAGATCTATTCCTTGAAAGAGAAAAGACTACGCTATCAAGCTTTGCTTTTCTCACATCCGAAACCAAGGGAAGGGATCATCCTTATACCCCTTGCTCTGTGCGTACCGAGTTTCAGCGGGACAGAGATAAGATTATTCATTCAAATTCGTTCAGAAGACTTATGCATAAGACTCAGGTCTTTCTTGCACCGGTTGACGACCATTATAGAACCAGACTTACACACACTCTTGAGGTGAGTCAGATAGCGAGGATCATTGCAAGGGCATTGCGTTTAAATGAAGACCTTACCGAGGCGGCTGCGCTGGGACATGACCTCGGACACACTCCCTTCGGTCATGCGGGAGAGGATGCGATGCGTATATGCTTCGATCCCGATTTTGCCCATTATAAGCAGAGCCTGCGTGTCGTCGAGAGGTTGGAAAACGATGGTCAGGGACTTAATCTTACATGGGAAGTAAGGGATGGAATACTCAACCACACAGGCAAGAATATGGCTTCAACTCTTGAGGGCGTTATCGTGAAGTTTGCCGACCGAATAGCATATATAAATCACGATATAGACGATGCCAGAAGAGCAGGAATACTTGGTCTTGAGGATATTCCGAAGGACATAAGAGAGGTGCTGGGAAATGGTCATAGCGAAAGGATTAACCGTATGGTTCTCTCGGTCATTCAGGGCAGCGAGGGAAAGCCTTATATAAAAATGACTGATGAGATACAGCAGGCGACAGATGAGCTGAGAGCCTTTCTTTTTGCGAATGTTTATGAAAATTCGGTTGCAAAAAGCGAGGACGAAAAGGCAAAGGCACTTCTTCAGAGGCTTTTTGAATATTACAGCAAACGCCCTGAGCTTATGCCAAAGGTTTACTATAATAACGTTGAATGCGAGGGCATCGGAAGATGCGTTTGTGACTACATATCCAGCATGACCGATAGATTTGCCATCGACACGTATAATGCGCTCTTCGTTCCGAGAGTTTGGGGAGGGAAAACATGATATCAAGAGCCGTTATTGATGAAATACATCACAGAGCTGATATTGTTGAAACGATAAGCACTTATGTTTCTCTTAAGCGCGCAGGCTCAAATTTCGGCGGTCTTTGTCCCTTTCATAGTGAAAAAACGCCTTCATTTACCGTTTTTCCTGCCACAAGAAGTTTTTATTGCTTTGGCTGTGGGGCGGGAGGAGACGTTATAACTTTTATAATGAAGGCTGAAAATCTCGATTACCCTTCTGCTGTTGAGCTTATCGGTAAAAGAGTGGGAATCGACATCGTTCGGGATGAAAAGGAAGCCGGTATCCTTATGAAGAGAAAAAGGGTCTTTGAGATGAACCTTGAAGCGGCAAAATTTTTTAGAGAGTGCCTTTTTGATAAGACTATCGGCGAGCCGGGAATGGAATATTTCAGGTCGAGAGGGCTGAGCGTCACTGTTATAAAGCGTTTTGGACTTGGTTATGCTCCGCAGGACTTTGGAATGCTCACAAGACATATGAGAGCAAAGGGATTTTCCGAGGAGGAGCTTATAAGCGGTTTTCTTTGCGGAAAAAGCCAGAAAACAGGAAAGCCATACGATTATTTCAGAGGAAGAGTTATTTTTCCCATTATTGATACCGCAGGAAATGTTGTTGCATTCGGAGGAAGAGTTCTTGACGATTCAAAACCAAAATATCTGAACTCATCCGATACCCCGGGATTTAAAAAGAGTCGAAATCTTTTCGCTTTAAATTATGCAAAGGACCATTGCTCGGAGCAGCTTATCCTTTGCGAGGGATATATGGACGTTATCGCTCTTCATGCGGCAGGCTTTGCCAATGCCGTTGCAACTTTGGGTACGGCACTTACCGGCGAACAGGCTCGGATAATGTCGAAATATACCAAAAAAGTCATTATCTCGTACGATAGCGACGAAGCAGGTCAGAGAGCGGCGAGCAGAGCCATACAGCTTCTTGGCGAGGTCGGTCTTGAAATTAGAGTTCTAAAACTTAATGGTGCAAAAGACCCGGATGAATTTATCAAAAAATTTGGGGCGGACAAATTCAGACATATTATAGGTCAAAGTAAAATCGGATTTGAGTATAAGATGGACGGAATTCTATCAAAATATATTTTGGAGAATGCCGAAGACAGAATAAAGGCATCTGACGAGCTTTGTCAGCTTATTGCCGGTATTGCATCTGCCGCAGAACGAGAGGTTTATGCCTCAAAAGTTGCTTCCGCATTGTCATTAAGAAACGACTCTTTGCTGAGTGATATTGAACGACATCGTAAAAAGCTTTACCGTGAGCAAAGGAAAAACGAGAGCCGCGAGGCATTCAACGCCGCAAAAAATTATGGCGACAGAATAAACCTCGATGCAGTTAAAAATGTCGGCGCAAATGCCGCAGAGGAGACTATTCTTGGGCTTCTTTTGACCTATCCCGAGCATAGAGAGGCGGTTGCAAAGAAAAAGATAAGTCTCGGCTCTGAGGACTTTTTTACCGGCTTTGGAAGGAAGGTTTTTGATGCGGTAATGGAGCTTCACACAAGTGAGGACGGATATGAAAGTGCTCTTTTGGGTCAGTTTTTCTCTGAAGACGAGATGGGGAGAATAACAAAATACAGGGTTGACCGAGATCAACTTTCGGAAAACGGAAGTGATATTTTGCGATTGTCCGTTGAAAAGCTGAAGGAAGAAAAGCTGAAGGAAGAAGAAAAGAGCGGTGAGGATAAATTTGCATCGCTTCGTCGCAAGCAGCAGTTGGCAAAGGACCGAAAAAACAAAAGTTAAGATGATCTACGAATAAAAAATATAAAATTTAGAGGTGTGTTTTGAAAAAATCGCAGGAAATAGAAATCAATATGATACTTGCTGCCGAGAATAAGTCCGGCGGAAACGGTGAATCATATGACCGTCTCTTTGAAGATCTTCGCAGTGAGGGACTCAATGTTCCTGACGGAGAATTTGTATCTGAGGATGTGGACAATATCGAAAATGAAATGGAAAGATTTGATAATTCCGAGAATATGGAAAGTATTTTGGAGCAAGACGGTCTTACCATTGACGACCCCGTTCGGATGTATCTCCGCGAGATAGGAAGAGTTCCGCTGCTGAAAGGCGAGGAGGAAAGAGCTCTTGCAAAAAAGATCGAAGCAGGTGATGAGGACGCAAAGGAGGAATTTATTAAGGCAAATCTCCGCCTTGTGGTCAGCATTGCAAAAAAATACGTAGGCAGAGGAATGCCCTTCCTTGATCTTATTCAGGAGGGAACGTTCGGACTTATGAAGGCTGTTGACAAATATGATCACACAAAGGGCTATAAGTTTTCTACCTATGCAACATGGTGGATCCGCCAGGCGATATCCCGTGCTCTTGCCGAGCAGGAGATAATTCCCGTCCATATGGTGGAAACGGTACATAAAATAGCAAAATGCTCAAGACAGATGCAGCAGGAGCTTGGAAGAGAACCTACCGTTGAGGAGCTTTCCGAAAAGCTTGGAATGACAGTTGAAAAGATAAGAGATATCCGTCGCTATTCCCAGGAGCCTGTCTCTCTTGACACTCCCATAGGCGAGGAGGAGGACAGCCGTCTCGGTGATTTTATCCCGGACGACGATACGCCCTCACCTGCAGAGGCCACCTCGGCTTCTCTTATGCGAGAGGCCATCGAAAAGGAGCTTCATACCCTCACCCCCAGAGAGGAGCAGGTAATAAAGCTGAGATACGGTCTTATTGACGGAAGATCAAGAACTCTTGAGGAGGTTGGACAAGAGTTTGACATAACGAGAGAGAGAATAAGACAGATCGAGGCGAAGGCACTTCGCAAACTGAGAAACCACAACCATGCAAAGAATTTGAGAGCATTTATCGACTGATAACTTTTCGCAGGAGAAATCATGAAAGAAGAACTTGATATAAAAAAGAACGACATAGGACACCTTATTGAAAAAGGAAAAAAAGGCAAGCTGTCCACAAGCGATATTGAAGAAGCCATCGAAGCAATGGATTTTGATATGGAGGGGCTTGACAGACTTTACGAAGAACTTGAGCAAAACGGAATCGACATTGCTCCCGACCATCTTCTCGGAGAGGAGATGTGCGAGATCGAGAGCGAGATGGAGCAATTTGATCATCCGGAGAAGATGGAAAAGCTTCTGGAAAGCGAAGGTCTTGCGATTGACGACCCAGTGCGTATGTACCTAAAAGAAATAGGAAGAGTTCCGCTTCTCAGCCACGATGATGAGCAGAGACTGGCGGAAAAGATGACAGAGGGTGATGAAGATGCAAAGGCAAAGCTGGTTGAGGCCAATCTTCGACTTGTGGTAAGCATTGCAAAGAGATACGTTGGCAAGGGAATGTTCTTCCTTGATCTTATCCAGGAAGGAAATTTGGGACTTATGAAGGCTGTTGATAAGTTCGACTTCCGCAAAGGATATAAGTTCTCCACCTATGCTACATGGTGGATTCGTCAAGCGATAACAAGATCTATTGCGGATCAGGCAAGGACTATCCGTATTCCCGTTCATATGGTTGAGACTATTCATAAGGTTTCAAGATATTCAAGACAGATGATGCAGGAGCTCGGAAGAGAGGCAACTGCAGATGAGATCGGTGAAAAGATGGGAATGAGTGCGGAAAAGGTGAGAGAAATAATGAAATTCTCTCAGGACCCGGTTTCTCTGGAAACACCCATAGGTGAGGAGGAGGATAGTCATCTTGGCGATTTCATTCCTGACGAGGATACCCCCGCACCTGCCGATGCCGCATCTGCTACCATCCTTCGTGAGGTCATAGAAAAGGAGCTTAATACCTTGACTCCAAGAGAAGCGCACGTAATAAGACTCCGTTTCGGTCTTTACGACGGAAGATGCCGAACTCTTGAAGAGGTTGGTAAGGAATTTGATATTACCCGTGAGCGTATTCGTCAGATTGAGGCAAAGGCACTCCGTAAGCTTCGCCATCCCAGCAGAGCACGACATCTTAAGGGCTTTCTTGATTAAAAAAGCAAAAATGTCAGTTTGATTAAAAAATCCCTTGACATATGGGGATAAATGTTGTAAAATAATAAGGATATATTTTCTATTTTCACAAAGGAGAATCAATCATGAAGAAATTTATTAGCTTGATGCTTTGTCTGCTTATGCTTGTGCCTACGTTGGTATCATGCTCAAAGGACGAAGAACTCAAGACTATCGAAACAGCCACAAGAAGTGCCGTTACACTGGGAATGTATGTAATTACCGGCGATGAGACTACCGATGCTGCGTCTGATGCAGTTGAGGCTGCAATAAAAACACTCATCAAATCAAAATATACGACAAATCTTGAGATCGAATTTATCACAGAGGATGAATATTATAGCATCATCGAATCTCGCCTTGCAAAAATGGCTCTTACGGGTGTTGAGACAGAGCCGGTAGAAGAGAACACGGAAACAGGCGACGCTGCCACGGAGGCTGCGGAAGAAACAGGGGCTGTTACCACAGCTCCCACCATCATAAACGAGTACGGTGTAACAGAGCTTAAATATCCCGAGCTCAGGGCGAATCAGATAGATCTTTTCATGATTGCAGATTATGATAAATATCTCGAATATGTAAACAATGGTTGGCTATACAATCTTAATGACGCTCTGAAAAACAATTCAAAAAAACTTAATGACTATATTTACCCCACAATTCTTGATTCAACAAAGGTCGCAGGCACTTACTACGGCATTGCAAACAATATGCCCATCGGCGGCGACTGCACATATATGGTCATAAACCGTGAGCTTGCTGCAGAATACGGACTGGATGTTTCCGGAGTTGATTCTGTTGACGACCTTAAATTTTTCCTTACTTGGGTTGCCGAGAATAAGGAGGGCGTTGTTCCCTTTGAAGGTACATACAATAAGGTAAATGCTACATATATGAATATGTCGGGTAGAGATTTCACAACAGATTTCTCTCTTGTCGGTGTATATGGCTCTGATACCGTTGCCGATGCCGAGAACCTCTTTGCAAATGCAAATTATAAGAAGGAGCTTCTCGCTCTTGCGGAAATGAATTATGCAGGCTATTTCGGCAAATTCGATACGGAGAATTTCGCTGTTTCTGTCAAGACAGGCGATATAAATGAAATGGCGGCAGATGCGGAAAACTATGAGATCGTTGCTCTTGAAAGTTCCTCAAAGCCCGCCGACGAGCTTGCATCCAATATGTTCGCTGTTTCCGCATTTACAAAGGACTTTAATCGTGTAATGGAGGTCATCACTCTTCTCAATACAAGCGAGGAGCTTCGTAATCTTCTTCAGTACGGTATCGAGAACGTGAACTATGATCTTGATGAGGACACAGGTGCTCTCCGCAGAATGAATAATGAATACATGATGGATCTTTACAAGACAGGTAATGTTTATATTGCTTATCCCGAGGAGGGAATGCCCCTTAACATTTGGGATATGGCAAAGAAGCAGAATCTTGTAAGCGGAACATATTCCGAGGATGCCTTTGGCGGTTTCATTCTTCCCGAGGATACCCCCGAGGAAAAGAATGAAGAGGGTGAGGTTACAAAGGAAGCATTTACGGTTGACCTTTCTTCGGCAGTTGCTCTTGCAGAGGCTTCCGCTGAGCTGAAGGCGGCTCTTGAGGGTGCTGCTACATATGAAGAATATGAGGCTCTTGTAAACGGTGCGGCGGAAAAATATGCAGAAGTTATTTCCGCATTCCTTAGCACCGAGTCTGCAAATACTCCTTATGCACTTTATAAAGCAAAATAATTAAAAACGAGGAGCTGAGTCAAGGTTTTGGCTTGGCTCCTGTGAATTTTGATGCTTGATATAATTGGGATTTGTTAAGAAGTGGTGAAGGATGAATATGAGTCTTCCCCTTAAGGGGGCTTATGCTCGTTCTCAACACCATGTTAAATTTATATTTGAATAATACCAATACCCACTAAGCAAAATAAATTTAATTTTAACGGAGAATTATGAAATACACGCACATTTTATGGGATTTCAACGGAACTATTTTAGACGATGTTGATGCGGGCATTAAAAGTGTTAACAAGCTGCTTTCTGATAGGGGGCTTCCGACGGTTGAGAGCCGCGAGAGATATTACGAGGTCTTTGGTTTTCCGATTATAGATTATTACCGCCGTCTTGGTTTCGATTTTGATAAAGAGCCTTATGAGGTAATAGCACCTATTTGGGTGGAGCAGTATCTGGAAAATGTTAAGGAATCCCCAATTTTTGATGATGTTTTGCAAACTGTTGAGATTTTCAGAAAAATGGGACTTTCTCAAACGGTTCTTTCTGCAACAGAGCTTGAAATGCTGAAAAAACAGCTTGAACTCGTTAATTGCCTTGATCTGTTTGACGATGTTTTGGGAATTGATAATATCTATGCTGCAAGTAAAGTTAGTCTTGCAGAGAGGTGGAAGGCGGAAAATCCCGATTCTGTTCCGCTTATGATAGGTGATACCGTTCATGATGCAGAGGTTGCAGAAAAAATTGGTGCAGACTGTATTCTTATAGCAAGAGGGCATCAATCGAAAAAAACTCTTGAAAAAGCAGGTTGTCCCATATATGAAAATTTGGGAGAGGCACTGAAAAATATACTGTAATTGTATATAAATGCAAAATCCATGTAAAAATTATAAAATTTATGTAAAATTATATGCAAAATTATTGACAGGGGATTTTTTCTATGGTACAATACTTTCAGTAAAAGAGAGTAGAAGCACATCTTCGGATGTGTTCCGATTTCCGTCAGGACGGCTTTCGCCCGGAATCGGACGTCATAAATCATGATTTTCAAGACTTTTACGGCGAATGCCGTAGAAGTCTTTTTTAGCTAAAAAGACAACCTTTTACAAAACGAAAGCAATAAATTATTGGAGGTATTTAATATGTTTGGATTATCCCTTCCTGCGGCAATTGCAATAATTCTGGGTGTCGTAGTCTTTATTTTCGTCGTTGGTTATCTCAAAGCACCTCCGGATACGGCTTATATCATTTCCGGTCTGGGCAAAAAAAGAATACTCATCGGTAAAGCCGGATGGCGTGTGCCTTTTTTTGAGAGAGTAGATAAGCTTTCTCTCAAGGTAATGCAGGTGGACGTTAAGACCAGCGAGGCGGTTCCCACCAACGAATTTATCAACGTTTCTGTTGACGGTGTTGCAAATATCAAGGTTTCGTCCGATCCCGAGCTTCTTAAGCGTGCGGCAGAGACTCTTCTCGGTATGAGCAAGGGCGAACTTGTGAGTCTTGTAACACAGGTGCTTGAGGGTAATATGCGAGAGATCGTCGGTTCTGTTGGTCTTAAGGAGATGGTTCAGGACAGACAGGGTGTTGCAAAGAAGATCACGGAAAATGTTGTTCCCGACATGGAGAAACTTGGTATTGAGGTCGTAAACTTTAATATTCAGAATTTCAAGGATAATGCCGGAACCATTGAAAATATGGGTATTGACAATGTTGAGCAGATCAGAAAGAATGCACAGATCGCAAAGGCCAATGCACAGCGTGATATTGCTATTGCAACAGCTAATGCACAGGAAGAGGCAAATGCTATTAAGGTTCAGGCTGATAAGAAAATAGCAGAGCAAAATGCAGAGCTTGCAGTTCAGCAGGCAGAGATGCAGGTCAGAGCCGATACGAAAAAGGCGGAGGCAGATGCTGCTTATTCAATTCAGCAAGAAAACCAAAGAAAGACCATCGAGATCACAAAGGCAAATGCGGATATTGCCCGCAGAGAAAAGGAAACAGAGATTGCAGAGCGGGAGATAGCAATTAAGGAGCGCAAGCTCGATGCAGAGGTCCGCAAGGCGGCTGACGCTATGAAATATCAGGCAGAGAAGGAAGCAGAGGCAGACCTCATCCGCCGCCAGAGAGATGCAGACGCAAAGGCATACGAGGCGATCAAGGAAGCTGAGGCTAAAAAAGCAGAGGCAGAGGCCATCCGCTTTGCTATGGAGCAGGAAGCTGAAGGTATTAGGGCAAAGGGACTTGCAGAGGCAGAGGCCATTGAGAAGAAGGCAGAGGCGCAGAAGAAAATGGGAGAGGCTTCCATTATCGAAATGTACCTTGAAGCACTTCCCGAGGTCGTTAAGAATGCCGCAGCTCCTCTTGCACAGACCGACAAGATCGTTATGTATGGCGATGGCAATTCTACAAAGGTCGTAAAGGACGTTATGAACAGCGCAAGTCAGATAATCGAGGGCATGAAGGAGTCCACGGGTATTGATCTTCAGGCACTCCTTACAGGTATCGTAGCAGGTAAGGTCGCAAGCGCAGGTAGCGACAGTCAGTGTCCTGCTGTACTTGATGAGCGCAGTGAGACCGAAGGCGAATAATTTTTATGGTCAAAAAACACGCCTGTCCCTCGGGATAGGCGTATTTTTGAAAAGATTTTTGCAGGGTGTGCATAGGAATTTGTCGCTGTTTGCACACAGACAAAATCCTATTTAACATTGAAATACTATTGAAAAAATTTCAGTTGGAGAAAATTTTATGTTTGGTTTTGAATCTGTGTTTTTCTTGATGTTTTTTCTGGTTTTCGGAGTGTTTTTAGTCAACATAATAAGAAACATTGCCGAATGGGGAAAGAACAATGCTTCCCCGAGACTTACGGTGGATGCAACCATCGTCACAAAACGAGATCATAGGACGCACCATCATCATGGAAACGGTCATTCACATATCTCATCGAACTATTATGTAACATTTGAAGTTGAGAGCGGTGACAGAATGGAGCTTCGAGTCAGCGGCTCAGAATACGGAATGTTGGCAGAATGCGACAGAGGTAAGCTGACCTTTCAGGGATCAAGATATCTTTCCTTTGAGAGATATATCTAAAACAAATTGGACTGCATCAAAAATTTGGTGCAGTCCGTCTTTTATTTAATAGTACGCATTGCGTTAAGTATGGCAAGAACCATAACACCCACATCGGCAAAGATAGCAAGCCACATTCCCGCATAGCCCATTGCACCGAGAATTAGAACAAGAGCCTTGACTCCAATGGCAAAAATAATATTTTGCTTTACTATCGTCATGGTTTTTTTTGAGATCTCTATTGCTATGGCGATTTTTGTGAGCTTGTCGTCCATAAGAACGATATCTGCTGCCTCAATAGCCGCATCGCTGCCAAGCGCACCCATGGCGATCCCGATATCCGCTCTTGAAAGAACGGGAGCGTCGTTTATTCCGTCTCCCACAAAGGCAAGCGTATCTCCGCAACGGAGCAATTCTTCAACCTTTGCAACTTTATCTTCAGGCAATAGCTCGCTGAAAACATCGCTTATTCCAAGCTCTGCTGCCACCGCCTCCCCAACCTCTTTTTTGTCTCCCGTCAGCATTACGGTTTTCTTTATTCCAAGACTTTTCAGTAATTTCACGGCTTCTGCTCCGTCGGGCTTTATCTGGTCTGAGATAACGATGTATCCAAGGTATTTTGCACCCTCGGATATGTGAAGAACAGTTCCGATTTTTCTTGGCTTCTTGATCTCTGTATCGCATTTTTTCATCAGGCGTTCGTTGCCGACAAAAATTTTTCTGCCGTTTATCAAAGCTTCTATTCCAAGCCCCGCAAGCTCGCATGTATTCTCGGGAGGCAGTATTTTTTTGTCGCAGCCTTTAATTATTGATTCTGCGATTGGATGATTTGAGCGATATTCAGCACTTGCGGCAAGTTCGAGAAGAGAATCGGGATCTCCGTCCGAAGCAAATATCTCTGATATTTGAAAACAGCCCCTTGTCAGAGTTCCGGTCTTGTCGAAAACCACTGTTTTTACCTTTCCAAGCATTTCAAGATCGGTTGCGCCTTTAATGAGTATTCCGCGGCGTGAAGCACCGCCGATACCGCCAAAAAATGAGAGGGGAACGGAAATAACAAGAGCGCACGGGCATGATACCACCAGAAAAATAAGCGCTCTCTCTATCCATTTTGACCATCCGCCGACAAAAATCGGTGGAATGAAAGCGAGAAGCAGGGCGGAGCAGACTACGATGGGGGTATAAAATCTTGCAAATCGGGTTATAAAGCTTTCAATCCTTGCTTTTTTCTCCGAGGCACTTTCAACAAGCTCCAGAATTCTCGAAACGGTGCTGTTTTTAAATTCGCTTTCCACCCTGACCTTTATAATTCCCGTTAGATTGACTGCTCCGCTTATGACTTTTTCACCGCAAAAAGCATCCTTTGGTATGCTTTCGCCTGTCAGCGCTACCATAGAGAGTGTGGTAGATCCATCGGTTATTATTCCGTCAAGAGGGATTTTTTCCCCCGCACGAATGATGATCGTTTCTCCTATCATAACCTTATCGGGAGGAAGCTCGATTTCGATTCCGTTACGAATAACTGTTGCTATATCAGGTCTGATATCCATAAGGGCGGCAATACTTCGTCGGCTTTTTCCAACCGCAATGCTCTGGAAAAGCTCTCCTATCTGATAAAAGAGCATAACTGCGGCAGCTTCGCCGTATTCGCCAAGAATAAGCGCACCGGTGGTAGCTATCGCCATGAGAAATTGCTCATCCATCATTTGCATATGGAAAATATTTCGCATAGCACTTATAAGAACGTCATAACCGACAATAATATATGGTATGAGGAAAATAATAAGCCTTATATAACCGCTTGTTGGCAGTAAAAACGCCACCAAAAGAAGCGCAGAGGCGATGATTATTCTAAACAGAGACTTTTTTTGACTTTTTTTCATATCAGATGATTATTTTGCAATCGGGCTCGATGCGCTTTGCAAGCTTTATACATTCCTTAATAATGCCGTCGAATTTTTCTTCGTCTGCCTCGATAGTAAGCTTTTCAGCAATGAAATTAAGAGATACCTTTTCAACGCCATTTATCTTTTCGATGGCTCTCTCAAGCTTTGCGGCGCAGTTTGCACAGCAAAGCTCCTCGATTTTAAATGATCTTTTCATCTTATTCTTCCTGCGTTAAATGCTCATAGCCCTGCTCGATGATTTTTCTAACATGGTCATCGGCAAGAAAATAAAATATGGTTTTGCCCTCTCTTCTGTTTGCAACAAGGTGATTGTCCTTCAGCACCTTCAACTGATGGGAAATGGCAGATTGGGTCATGTCCAAAAGCTCGGCGATGGCGCAAACGCACAGCTCGCTTTCAAAAAGCGAAAAAAGGATCCGCATTCTGGTTGCGTCGCCGAAAATTTTGAAAAGATCCGCAAGATCGCAGAGTTTTTCCTCATTCGGAAGCTCCCTGTGGAGCTTATCAATAAGTTCGGAATGGTCGTGCTTTTTTTGATGTGACATCAAATGAACCTCCATTCATATGAATATGTATTCATATTTTAGCACATTCATGCTTGTTTGTCAATATTTTTTCATAATTTTTTCAAAGAAAAAACGACAAATCTCTTGTATTTTTTTACCTATTATGGTATAATACTGTCGAAAAATTTTTTAAGGAGATAAATATGGATAAATTTCAAATTCTATATGAAAATATTCTTGCCTTTGGAAGGGACGGCAACTGGAAGATGATAGTAATGTGGCTCATCGGCGGCATTCTCATCTATCTTGCCATCAAAAAGCAGATGGAGCCAACGCTTCTTTTACCTATGGGCTTTGGTGCAATAATTGTAAACGTTCCTTTTTCCGGTGCTATCGAGCCTCTTGAAACTCTCTTTAATGCAGGTATTGCAAATGAGCTTTTTCCACTTCTTCTCTTTATAGGTATCGGTGCGATGATAGATTTCGGACCGCTCCTTACAAATCCAAAGCTTATGCTTTTCGGAGCGGCGGCGCAGTTCGGTATCTTTTTTACCTTCTGTCTGGCTTCGATTTTCTTCCCAACCGAGGCAGCGGCTTCTATTGGTGTTATCGGTGCGGCAGACGGCCCAACAGCCATTGCTGTTGCAAATACCCTTCTCGGAAGTGATTCAAATTATACTGCCGCTATCGTTGTTGCGGCTTATTCCTATATGGCTCTTGTGCCAATTATTCAGCCTCCGATAATCAAGCTTTGCACGACCAAGAAGGAAAGGCTTATCCGTATGCCTTATACGCAGAAATCTGTTTCAAAGGCGACGAAGGTTCTTTTCCCCATCATTATTACCATTGTTGCAAGTGCAATCGTTCCCGAAGCGGCGGCTCTGATTGGATTCCTCATGTTCGGTAACCTTATCCGAGAGTGCGGAGTTCTCGATTCTCTTTCGGAAACTGCACAGAAGGTTCTTGCAAATCTTGTTACAATTTTCCTTGGTATCACCATTGCATTTAAGATGCAGGCAGAATCTTTCCTTTCTCCCGCAACCTTGCTTATTCTCGGTCTCGGTCTTTTTGCATTTATCTTTGATACTGCAGGCGGTGTTCTCTTTGCGAAATTTCTTAATCTTTTCCTCAAGGAGAAGATCAACCCCATGATAGGTGCGGCAGGTATTTCCGCATTCCCCATGTCGGGAAGAATAGTTCACAAGATGGGTCAGGAGGAAGATCCGCAGAATTTCCTTCTTATGCATTCTATCGGTGTAAATGTTTCGGGACAGATTGCATCTGTTATCGCAGGTGGATTTATCCTCGGATTCTTTAGCTAAAAGGGAGGTATATTTAATATGTTCGGACTTGAAGGCGTAATTTTTGAGCCTATGAATTTTATTAAAAATCTTGAATATATGGGCATTGGGATGCTTGGAATATTCATCGTTATCGGCGTTATTATGGGTGCAACACTCATTATAAGCAAAAACTTTAATAAGTAATATTTTAAAAGGGCTGTCTCACAGGAGATAGCCCTTTTGCATTGGATTTGATTTTAGTGTGTGTTGTATTATATACTCTTTACATTGTGCAGCTCAGACGGATTCTAATAGCTCGGCACTTTTTGGAGGGCGATCGAGGCAATGACAAATAAATAAAATATCTGAAGCAGACAAGCAATATCTGAGTCAGATATTCATAGTTTATTGATAGAAAGCGATAACTTTCTGTTTATGGTAAATTATTTATCAATGGAGGCAGTATGAAAACAAAGATCAGAATAGGTTGGGGCGTTTTAGTGTTCGCTGTATTCATTCTGCTCTGTGGACACCGTATCATTGATTTGTCAGTCGCCATTTCTTGGATATCCTCTGTTTTACTGCATGAGATGGGACATCTTTTTGCCGCAAAGCTGTGCGGTGCGAGTATAAAGCGTCTGACATTTGATGTGACGGGCGCAAAAATGACTCTTTGCGGAAAGCTTTTATCATACAAAGAGGAAATGCTGATAGCGGCAGCTGGCCCATGTGTAAATCTAATATCATCGGGTCTGTTTTTTCCTTTTTTAGGGGAGTTTTCCTCATTTTCTATGATGCTGGGGCTTCTCAATCTTCTTCCCATATCGGGCTTTGACGGATATAGAATTTTATTTTCTCTTATCTCTCTTCGGGGAGGACATGAAAAATCTTATGCGATAATGAAAAATATATCTTTTTGTACCGTAATTTTTCTTTGGCTCGTTTCCGCCTATCTTGTTATTCGTTTCGGTGCGGGCTTCTCTGCCTTTATTCTTTCTTGTTCGCTTTTTTCTGCTATTATCGTATAAAAGTGTCACCACAGAAAAGCGAGTATACGGGAGAATAAACGAGTATAAGTGAGTTTTTCGTGTGAAAAACCCATAAAAAACCCTAAAAATCTAAGTTAATCGAATTTTTTTCAAAATAATTCGACTTTTTTTCAAAAATATATTGCAATTTCGGTAAAACTCTGTTACAATATAACATCATAATTGTGCAGTATTTTTTGCACAGATATTTTCTTTTTATATTGGAGGATTTACTGAGTTGACTGAACCTAATGCAGGCAGAATCATTGAGCTGAAAAATATCCGAAAGGCCTTTGACGGTGAAACCGTTCTTGATGGGATAAATCTGGATATTCACGACAAGGAATTTGTTACGTTTCTCGGCCCTTCGGGCTGTGGCAAGACCACGACCCTTCGCATAATCGCAGGCTTTGAGACTCCCGATACGGGAGAGGTGTTTTTTGACGGTAAAAAAATTAACGACCTGCCCCCTTATAAAAGACAAGTAAATACGGTTTTTCAGAAGTACGCACTTTTTCCTCATCTCAATGTTTATGAAAACGTTGCCTTTGGTCTGCGTCTCGGAAAGAAATTGAAGGATGAGGAGATCAGCCACCGCGTTAAGGAAATGCTGCGAATGGTCAATCTTTCGGGCTTTGAGAGAAGAAATGTTGAATCTCTTTCGGGCGGTCAACAGCAGAGAGTTGCTATAGCACGCGCACTTATCAACCGTCCCCGTGTGCTTCTTCTCGACGAGCCTCTCGGCGCACTTGACCTTAAGCTTCGCAAGGATATGCAGAACGAGCTTAAAAATATACAGATGCAGACGGGCATAACATTCATTTATGTTACCCACGATCAGGAGGAAGCTCTCTCTATGTCAGATGTTATCGTTGTAATGAACGAGGGGGTTATCCAGCAGATAGGAACTCCAACGGATATATATAACGAGCCTGTAAATGCTTTCGTTGCCGACTTTATCGGTGAAAGCAATATCCTTGACGGTATTATGCTGGAGGATTATAAAGCTAAATTCTCAAATCAGACCTTTGATTGCCTTGACAGTGGCTTTGATCGCGGAGAGGCGGTTGATATCGTCGTCCGTCCCGAGGATGTTGATGTGGTATCGGTTGAAAAGGGAATGCTTTCGGGTGTTGTTACAAGCGTCACCTTTAAGGGTGTTCACTATGGGATAATCGTCGATATCGGAGGCTTTAAGTGGATGATACAGACAACTGATTTTGTGGCTCAGGACGAGCATATCGGTCTTTATATAGAGCCTGATGCTATCCACGTTATGAAAAAATCAAAATATTCTGATCAGTTTGGCGATTATTCGTCATTTAGCGACGAGCTGGACGAGCTTTCTGTCAATACCGAGGAGGAGTAAGGAATGAAGCAAAGATCCCTTCTCCAGAAATTTCTTGCTGCGCCTCATATGGTGTGGACCGTTCTGTTCATAGTTGCACCGCTTCTTTTCGTGGTCTATTATGCATTTACAGACAGCGAGGGCGCATTTACCTTTGATAATATTTTAAAATCTCTTGAAGCGGATTATATGGTTATCTTTTTCCGCTCCATCAGCCTTGCTATAATTGCAACCTTTATCTGTCTTATCATTGCATACCCGATGGCATACGCCATCTCGAGAACAAAGCCCTCGGCACAGAAGATAATAATTATGCTGATCATGCTTCCCATGTGGATGAATTTTCTTATCCGCACCTATTCGTGGATGTCGATACTTGAGGACACGGGATTTATCAATCAGCTTCTCGTAAAGATAGGTCTTGAGCCTGTCCATATGATAAATACAAGCGGCGCAGTTGTGCTGGGTATGGTATATAATTTCCTGCCCTATATGATATTGCCCATCTATACCGTTATGGTGAAGATCGACCGCCGTCTTGTGGAGGCAGCCCATGACCTTGGCTGTAACAGCCTCGGAGTTATGACAAAGGTTATCTTTCCTCTTAGTATTTCCGGTGTTGTTTCGGGCGTTACGATGGTCTTTGTTCCCTCTATCAGTACTTTTTATATTTCTCAGAAGCTGGGCGGAGGAAATTTTGACCTTATAGGTGATACTATTGAGAGACAGTTTCAGACTGCATATAATTATAACCTTGGCGCAGCTATATCCCTTATCCTTATGATACTCATTATCATTTCCATGGCGATAATGAATAAATTTTCGGATGATGACGGAGGTATGGTCGTATGAAAACAATGTCAAGGCTTTATACAACTCTCATCTTCGTTTTCCTCTATGCCCCCATTGGCATCTTGGTTTTGTTTTCATTCAATTCATCAAATTCCACCGGCGTTTTTACGGGTTTTTCACTTCGTTGGTATGAGGAGCTTTGGAGAGACAGCGCAACTCTTGCGGCTCTCAAAAACACCCTTATCCTTGCCGTGACATCGTCGGTTATCGCAACCGTTATCGGCACTGCAGCGGCAGTCGGCATCGACAGAATGAAAAATCAGTATGTCAAGGGCGCACTTGTCAGCGCAACGAATATTCCAATGATGAACCCTGATATCGTAACGGGTATCTCGATGATGCTTCTTTTCGTTTTTGTCGGAGGACTTCTCAAGCTTGATAATAATCTGAGCTTTGCCACCCTCCTTATAGCACATATAACCTTTAATCTGCCTTACGTTATACTTTCGGTGCTTCCCAAGATAAAACAGCTTGACAGCCAGCTGCCGGAGGCGGCAATGGATCTTGGATGTACACCCATGAAGGCATTTATGAAGGTTGAGCTTCCCGCTATTATGCCCGGTGTTGTTTCGGGACTTATCATGGCTTTTACACTTTCTCTTGACGATTTCGTAATAAGCTATTTTACCATTGGAAGCGGTTTTGAAACTCTTCCGATAAGGATTTATTCAATGACCAAAAAGCGCGTTACACCCGATATGTATGCGCTTTCAACGCTTATCTTCATCGCCGTTCTGCTTTTGCTCATTCTCTCGAACGTGATAAGCGCAAAGGCGGAGAATAAACCAAAAAAGAAATAAGATTTTAAGGAGCAGAGCAGGACTTGAAAAGAATTTTTTCTGTTTTCTTTGCGTGCCTTTTCGTCATTCTTCCGATTTTTTCATTTGTCTCATGTAATGCAGAGGAAAATGGAGAGGAAGACGTTGAATATAGGGGTACGATAAATGTTTATAACTGGGGCGAATATATTTCCGATGGCTCGGAGGGTTCTCTTGATGTAAACTCAGAGTTTACCGCCAAAACGGGAATAAAGGTAAATTACACCACATACGCCTCAAATGAGGATATGTATGCAAAGCTGAAAAGCGGTGCCACGGGCTATGATGTTATCATCCCTTCTGACTATATGATAAAGCGACTGCTTGACGAGGGAATGCTGGAAAAGCTGAACTACGAAAATATCCCCAATTTTAAATTTATTTCGGCGGATTTTCATAATCCTTATTACGATCCCGAAAATGAATATACCGTTCCTTATACCTACGGCATGGTTGGAATTATTTATAATACAGCTCGTGTTTCTGAGGAGGATATCGGCACTTGGGATCTTATGTGGAATGAAAAATACAAGGGAGATATTCTGCAATATAATAACTCTAGGGACGCCTTTGGCACGGCTATGTACCGTCTCGGTATCAGCGTAAATACCACAGACGAAGCACAGTGGAGAGAGGCACTTGCTGATCTTGCAAAGCAAAAGAACCTTGTTCAGAGCTATGTAATGGACGAGATATTCAACAAAATGGAGTCAGGCGAGGCTGCTATCGCTTCGTATTATGCAGGTGACTACCTTACAATGTCGGAAAATAATGAGGATCTTGCTTTCTATTATCCAAGCGAAGGAACAAATATCTTCATTGATGCTATGTGTATACCCAAGGGCTCAAAGAATAAGGAGCTGGCGGAGGAATATATCAATTTTATGCTCTCTGAGGAGATTGCCATTGCAAATGCCGAATATATATGCTACGCTTGTCCAAATACGCTTGTGACGAGTAGTGAGGAATATTTCGAATATATGGGCGAGGAGTGGATGGAGATACTTTATCCCGAAGGCTTTGACCTGAAGGCGGATTATGATAAGTATTGCTATAAAAATCTCCCGCCCGAGACTCTTTCTCTCGTAAACGAGCTTTGGGAGGAGTTGAAGATCGACAGCTCCCTTGGCGCATGGGTATATATAAGCTGCATCCTCATAATTTTGGTGCTTGTGATCTGGGGATTTTGGTCGTTTGTGATAAAGAAAAAGCGCAGTAAGTATTATTGATATCAAGGGGTTGGTTCATGTTTTGTGAATCAGCCCTTTTTACTTTTGAATTGAAATTTGCAAGGGTTATTCGTATTAGTTGATCGTTTCGAGCAATAAATATAAACGCAAAGTCAGCCTTATCGCCCACAACAAATTCCGATTTAACAACTTAAAAACTGTAAAAGGTAAAGATACAATTATTCAGTCCATTTTATTTCCGACTTTTTGAGGCTTTCTATTGACAAAATCCTTATTTTGGTTTATAATTATCTATGTTTTGATATAATGTTCTAAAAGGAGCGAATTTTAGATGCAGATCTATGAAGAACTGGTTGCCAGAGGACTTATTGCTCAGGTAACTAACGAAGAAGAAATTAAAAATATGATAAACGAGGGCAAGGCCACCTTTTATATCGGCTTTGACTGCACAGCAGATAGCCTTACAGCAGGTCATTTTATGGCTTTGACCCTTATGAAGAGACTTCAGATGGCAGGCAATAAACCCATTGCCCTTATTGGTGGCGGTACGACCATGATCGGAGACCCTTCGGGCAGAACCGACATGAGAAAAATGCTTACTCTTGAGGATATTAAGCACAATGCTGATTGCTTCAAGCGTCAGATGGAGAGATTTATTGACTTTTCCGAGGGAAAGGCAATGATGATAAACAATGCCGATTGGCTTCTTTCTCTTAACTATGTTGACCTTCTCCGAGAGGTGGGAGCTTGTTTCTCAGTAAACAATATGCTCAGAGCTGAGTGCTATAAGCAGAGAATGGAAAAAGGACTTTCTTTCCTTGAATTTAACTATATGATAATGCAGTCCTATGACTTCTACCATCTCTATAAGACGCTTGGTTGTAATATGCAGTTTGGTGGCGACGATCAGTGGTCCAATATGCTTGGCGGTACTGAGCTTATAAGAAGAAAGCTCGGTAAGGATGCTCATGCCATGACCATCACACTTCTTACCGACTCCCAGGGCAAGAAGATGGGCAAGACTGCCGGTAATGCCGTTTGGCTTGATCCTAATAAGACCTCTCCTTTTGATTTCTATCAGTATTGGAGAAATGTTGGAGATGCAGATGTTCTTAAGTGTATCCGTATGCTTACATTCCTTCCCATTGAGCAGATCAATGAGATGGACGCTTGGGAGGGTAGTCAGCTAAACACTGCAAAGGAAATTCTTGCATACGAGCTTACGAAGATGGTTCATGGCGAGGAGGAGGCAGAAAAGGCGCAGACAAGTGCAAGGGCGCTTTTCAGTGCAGGTGCTTCTTCGGATATGCCCACAGAAAAGCTTACGGCAGATGATCTTATCGACGGTAGCATAGATATTCTTTCCATACTTGTGAAGGCAGGACTCGTTCCTTCAAAGAGCGAGGCGAGAAGAGCTGTTGAACAGGGTGGAGTGAGTGTTGACGGAGAAAAAGTTTCTGATATAAAAAAGACATATACTCTAGCGGATATTGGCGAGGGTATCGTTGTGAGACGCGGTAAAAAGAGCTATAAAAAGGTTGTTTTTGAAGGTTAAATGAAGAAGGTTTTTTTAGCACAGGTGCGGCAGATTGGAATGTTGAGATCACCGTCTCCCAAAAAAGCGAGCTTGCTTTAATGCCACGATAAGCTCCTGTTTATCAAGAAAAAAGCCTCTAAAATGAAGGGACAGAGCTGAAAGAATCGGCTCTGTCCCTGATTTTTTATTTTATTTATTATCGGGTCGGCAGTTATGCCTCATGGCGCATCCGCTGCAAGTGCAGCAGCATGAGCTTTTATTCTTTGTCTTGCTTCGCACCATAAATGCAATTATAAGCACGACTATAAAGCATAGAACAGAAGCAACGATAACGGTTGGCAACATAATAATAACCTCATTTTAAAGTTTGTTTGCTTTTCATATCTGTCTCTCTAAACAGCAGAAAAACTAGGGCAAAAAGCGCTGCAAATGCGACAACGGTAAATATTCCGAATCTCGCCTCGCCTGTAAAAAGACCACCGATCTGATATACTATCATTGAAATGACGTATGCAAAAGCTGTCATATAAGAAAGAGTAAATGCGGTCCATTTTGAGCTGTTCATTTCGCGCTTTATTGCTCCTATTGCGGCAAAGCAAGGGGCGCAGAGGAGATTGAATATCATAAAGCTATATGCGGTAACAGAACCGAAATCGGCTCTGATTGCAGCCCAAAGCTGAGATGCATCTGCGGAATTATAGAGGGTGCTGAACGTAAGCACGACTTCTTCCTTTGCAATAAGACCCGTGATGGTTGCAACGGTCGATTTCCAAGCCATATCGCCAATCCAGCCAATGGGGTAGAAGATCCAGGAAATGGCACTTCCAACTATGGCGAGCAGAGAATTGTTCTCATTTTCAACCGCACCGAATGCGCCACCTTCAAAGCCGTAGCTGCGAAGGAACCAAAGAACGATGGCGGAGAGCAATATTACAGTTCCTGCGCGCTTGATAAAGTCCCAAGCCCTATCCCACGTTGTGCGCAAAACATTTTTAAGTATAGGCGCATGATAAGCGGGAAGCTCCATAACAAAGGGGGAGGGTTCACCGGAAAACGCCTTGAATTTTTTGAGGATAATTCCCGAAACTACAACCGCTGTAATGCCAATAAGAAATGCAGAAACAGCCACAAGTGCGGAATTTCCGAAGATGGCACCTGCAAAAAGTCCGATGATGGGCATTTTTGCTCCGCAAGGAATAAAGGATGTGGTAACAATGGTCATTCTTCTGTCCTTTTCCTGCTCGATGGTCCTTGATGCCATTATTCCGGGAACGCTGCATCCGGTCGCCACGAGAAGAGGAATAAAGCTCTTTCCCGAAAGACCGAACTTGCGGAAAAGCTTATCCATAATAAATGCAACGCGGGACATATATCCGCAGTCCTCAATAACAGCAAGGAGAAGATACAGCACCATTATCTGGGGAACAAATCCAAGCACTGCACCAACTCCGCCCACTATTCCGTCCATTATAAGTCCGTAAAGCCAGGGGGCAATTATCGGTGCGCCGTCTTTTAGGAGAAAGCTGTTGAAAAATGCGGGTACGTATTCGCCAAATATCTTGTCATTGGCAAAATCTGTTCCCATTGTGCCGATGGAGAATGGGAAATTTCCCATTGCTATTGCATAAATGCAGAACATGATAAGAGCAAATATGGGAAGGGCAAGAATCCTGTTTGTGGCGACCTTATCAATCTTATCCGAGAGGGTGAGCTTTCCCGCAGACTTCTTTTTATAGCAGGTGGAGAGTAGATTCGTTATGTAAACATATCTTTCGTTGGTTATTATTGCTTCAGAATCGTCATCAAGCTCTGCCTCAACCGCTGCGATGTCCTTTTCGATATGCGAACGCTTTGACTCGTCAATTTCAAGCTCATCTAGAACCTTTTCGTCCCGCTCAAAGATCTTTACTGCATACCATCTCTGCCTCTCCTCGGCCATATTGTGGACGGCGGCTTCCTCGATATGGGCAATAGCGTGTTCGACAGTACCGGAAAAGATATGCTTTGGCACGAGCTTTCCGTGCTTTGCTGCCACTATTGCCATTTCTGCCGCATCAAAGATCCCGTCTCCTTTGATGGCAGATATCTCAATAACCTTACAGCCTATTCCTCGTCCCAGTTTTTCAATGTTGATCTCATCGCCATTTTTTCTTACCACATCCATCATGTTTATGGCAACGACCACGGGGATTCCCAGCTCGATCAGCTGCGTCGTAAGATAGAGATTTCTCTCAAGATTCGTTCCGTCAACGATATTGAGTATCGCATCGGGGCATTCTCCAACGAGGTAATTGCGGGCGACAACTTCTTCAAGCGTATATGGAGAAAGGGAATAAATTCCGGGTAAGTCTGTGATTATGATGTCTTTATCCTTTTTGAATTTTCCCTCTTTTTTTTCAACGGTAACTCCCGGCCAGTTTCCAACATACTGATTTGAGCCTGTGAGTGCATTAAAAAGCGTTGTTTTGCCACAGTTTGGGTTTCCTGCAAGGGCGATCTTCAGTGCCATGCTTTTTCCTCACTTTCTTGGTTAGCGTTTGCTAACTCTTTTGTAAAATAAAAACAGAAAATTATTCGATCTCGACCATTTCCGCATCCGTGCGGCGAAGGGAAAGCTCGTATCCTCGCAAATTTATCTCTATGGGGTCACCGAGCGGTGCAACCTTTCTGACGTATATTTCAACGCCTTTGGTAATTCCCATATCCATAATTCTGCGTCTGACAGCACCTTCTCCATGGAGCTTAACGACCTTAACTCTCTGTCCAACCTTAACAGTTTTAAGCGTTTTCATTATTTTTCCTCCGCTTTTTGTGGTTAGCCTTGGCTAACTTGATAATATGATACACTTTTTCGCAAATTTTGTCAATAGTTTTTTATGGGCTTCCGGCATTTTTGGCATATTATACAAGCGTTTGCAGATTGCAAACCTTTTCTTTTTGTGTATTTTGACAAGTTGATATTTTCCTGTTAAAAATTTTATTGAATGTGAAGCGACAAAAAATTTAAAAATTACTGATTCATCATAAAAAGCAATTTTTGGTCTTGACAAATACCGGAACTTATATTAAAATTTAACTATATGTATTTTATTTCAGAGGAGAGACGAAAATGAGTTCAGCGATTGAAAAAATATATGCGTGCGATCCCGTAAATTCTGTTCGCAAAACCACAGATACCTTTTTTATAAACGATCTTGGAGAAAATGATTATAGTGGGCTGCTTCATGATGCGGCTAAATTCACTATGGATTCCCAGCTTCTTGATAGTGATACATGGCAAATATTTGTTCAGCAATTCAGACTGAAAAGCGATTCAAAGGACCGTGGCTGGAGAGGCGAATATTGGGGAAAAATGATGAGAGGAGCTGCATTTACCTATTCCTTTTTAAGGGATGAGGAGCTTTATCGAATTCTTACCGAATCCGTACTCGATATTCTTACCACAGAGGATGAGCTTGGCAGAATATCAACATATGATATCGGAAACGAAAAGGGCTTTTCTGAATTTGACGGTTGGGATATGTGGTCAAGAAAATACGTTCTTCTCGGAATGCAGTATTATCTTGAAATCTGCCGTGATGAGGAATTGAAAAAAAGAATAATTGCTTCAATGTGCCGTCAGACAGACTATATTATTTCAAAGATAGGGCCGAGTGAGGAAGGAAAGCTTCCCATAACTCTTGCAACGAGAAACTGGAGAGGTCTTAACTCCACTTCGATACTTGAACCTGTTGTGAGGCTTTATTCTCTTACAGGCGAGAAAAAATATCTCGATTTTGCCGAATACATAGTAAGCGAGGGAGGAACCAGCATTTTCAATCTTTTTGAAATGGCACTGGAGGACACCACTGATCCATATCAGTACCCCGTTACAAAAGCCTATGAAATGATGTCCTGCTTTGAGGGGCTGCTTGAATATTACCGTGTAACGGGCATAGAAAAATATAAGATCGCTGTGCTGAATTTTGCCCGCAGGGTCATGAATAGCGATGTCAGCATCATCGGCTGTTGCGGAACGACAAGTGAGCGTTTTGACCATTCAAGCGTGCGCCAGACCGACTCAACTTATCAGGGCGAAATGCAGGAGACTTGCGTAACGGTAACATGGATGAAGCTCTGTCTCCAGCTTCTTGCCCTCACAGGCGACGTTGCTTTTGCGGAGTGTTTTGAGACCTCGCTTTATAATGCTTATCTTGGTTCGCTAAACACCGAAAACAGATTAAATGAAAATATTCTTTTGCAATGCCCTGATGTGACAGTAAGTAAAATCATGCCCTTCGATTCATATTCAACGCTGCTTGGAGGAATAAGAGGCTTTGAGATCGGTGGATTTAGAATGCTTGAGGGCGGACGGTATTATGGCTGCTGTACCTGCATCGGTGCCGTCGGCATTGGAATGGTACCTAAGGCTGCAAATATGCTCTCAAGAGAGGGAATAGTGCTTAATCTTTATATTGCGGGCAGAAGCGAGACCATGACACCCATGGGCAAAAAATTAGTGCTGGATTGCGATACCGAATATCCCGCAAAGGGAAGAGTCAAATTTACTCTTGACCTTCAAGAAAGCGAGATCTTTGAAATAAAGCTAAGGATTCCCGCATGGAGTGAAAAAACACGCCTTACCGTTTGCGGTGCAGAGGTGGATGCCAAATGTGGCTATGTTTCATTGAAGAGAGAATGGAAAAAGAGCGATACCATCGAGCTTGAGCTTGATATGAGAGCAAGGCTTGTGCGCCCTGCACATCTTGAAAAAGATTTGATAATAACCGAGGTCGTATGGGGACAGGACTATATCGTTCCCAGAATAGCAATTCCTTCATCGGATGCAGAATACAGACTTGCGGTTAAATACGGTCCGATCGTTCTTGCAAGGGATGCCAGACTTGGTGAGGACGTTAGCGAAAAAGCGGATATTCTTCACGATGAGAATGATATCGTATCCCTTGAAGAATCCCACGTCGCCAAATTTGATAAGGTGGTTGAATTTAAGGCAAAAACCGACGACGGCAGGAAGATAACTCTAATAGATTTCTCCTCTGCCGGTAAAACGTGGGGGGAGGACTCCAGATATGTCTGCTGGCTTCCCACAAAAAAGAAATATTCAAGATAAAACAAATAAATAAGTTCACTCAGACGTACAAGCTCGCTTCTTGCGGACTTTTACGGATATTGTACTTACATGACAAATTTTGGGAGGCAAAAGACGAGTAGTTTCAGTCTTTGTACACCGAATTTTTGCTCACAAAAACGGAGCTGATTCACTAAAAGTGAATCAGCTCATTTCCATTTTTTACAGAAAACTTTTTGATAATTGTTTTATTACTTATATGGAACGCTTTGTTCCTGTTATTAAACATTTATTCGATAATTCCCACAAAGCTATGCTCACTCGATGTACAATTTGTACGATTTCCATATTTTGAGCATCTGCCCATGGATGATTCGATGCGGAGAAGACGGTTATATTTAGCAACCCTCTCACTTCGGCACGGTGCGCCCGACTTGATATATTCTGCGTTCAGTGCCACTGCAAGATCTGCTATGGTAGTATCCTCGGTCTCACCAGAACGGTGGGAAATGATAAATTTATAGCCGTTCTCCGTTGCAAGACTGACGGTGTTCAGCACCTCGGTAAGAGTTCCTATCTGATTTGGTTTTATGAGGATAGAATTGGCATAGCCGTCCTTTATTCCGTCTCGGAGACGCTTCTCGTTTGTGACGAAAAGGTCGTCTCCAACAAGCATAACTTTGTCGCCAAGCTCGCGGGTCAGCTTTTTCCAGCCCTCGTAGTCCTCCTGATCAAGTCCGTCCTCGATGGAGAAAATGGGATAAATTGAGACGAGTTTTTTCCATCTTTCGATAAGCTCATCGCTGCCATATGAATTTCCATGTCCAGAAAGCTTGTATTTTCCGCCTTCTGTATACCATTCGCTTGCTGCTGCGTCAATAGCTATTTTGACATTTTCAGTACTGTTGCCCGATTTTTCAATCGCCTCGCAGATAAGCTCAAATGCTTCGTCATCACCTGCCAGATTGGGGGCGTATCCTCCCTCGTCTCCAACTGTAGTTCCATATCCGTTTTTAAGAAGAAGTTCGCCCAGCTTGTGATATACCTCAGCTCCGATGCGAATAGCATCTGCAAAGGATCTTGCACCAACGGGGGCGATCATAAATTCCTGAATATCAACATTGTTTGAGGCGTGTGCCCCGCCGTTTAGAATGTTCATCATCGGAACAGGGAGACGGCTTGCGGCAAGACCGCCAAGATAACGATATATGGGCATATGGAAGGAATTTGCGGCGGCTCTTGCAGAGGCGAGAGAAACTGCTAATATCGCATTTGCTCCTATATCCGATTTGTCGGGAGTTCCGTCAAGCTCTATCATGGTATGGTCTATCTCCGCCTGCTCCGTTGCACAAATTCCCGCAATTGCAGGGGATATGAGCTTCCCCACATTACAAACAGCATCGAGGACTCCTTTTCCTCCGTAGCGTTTTTCATCGCCGTCGCGCCTTTCGTGTGCCTCGAAAATACCTGTTGAAGCACCCGATGGGACGCTTGCAACACCTACCGTTCCGTCATTTAAAATGACCGTTGCTTCAACCGTGGGATTTCCTCTTGAGTCGAGTATCTCTCTTGCTACCGCTCTTGAAATCTGAGCCTTATTCATCCATAACATCCTTTCGTTTTCGTATTTCAAAAATATTATTGTCTATAAATCGGAAAAATATTCTTTTATTGCAGCAAAGACAGTAAAGGCCAGCGTTTTTCGATAGCCTTCATCAAGAAGAAGGGCTTCTTCCTCGCCGTTTGAAAGAAAACCACATTCTATGAGGATAGAATCGCAAACAGCTCTGTCAAGAAGATATATTGAGGAATTTGCCGCTTTGGTTTTTCTATCGTTATCGTTTTGCAGGGTTTCTCTGACATATTTTTGTACTGTATCGGCAAGGATTTTGCTACCATCGGTGTTTTTTGAATACCAGACTTGAAGCCCTTTGTATCTTGCATCGCCGAAGGCGTTCATATGTATGCTGATAAAAACTGAATTCGGATGGCTTTTTGCAATGTCGAGCCTTGCACGGAGATCGAGGGATTTTTTATGTCCCATGTAGTCGGCATTTCGGTCGTATAGCAGAATGTCCTCGGTCCTTGTCATTATCACACTTATCCCGGATGCCCGAAGCATATTTGAAATTTTAAAGGCTATATCAAGATTCAGCTCTTTTTCAAGTGCGCCTCCCTTGCCGCTTGCCCCTCCGTCCTCGCCTCCGTGTCCTGCGTCGATAATAACGGTAGGAAGAAGCGGGGAGGCATCTGCATCCAGTATTTTTTGCGGGCTTTTTACCTTGCCATAGAAAAAGGAGGCAGCAAATAGCAGGAGCGCACCGATGAATGCAAGAATGAGCGAAAAAAAGGCAAAGGATATGGCAAAACGCAAGGGGCTTTCGTTGTTTTTTATATTGGATCTCATATTCTCCTCCGATAGCGTAGCTTTATATAATCTTACGCTTTTTGAGGGAATAAAATGAATTTATTTATTATTCAACATCAAATTCAGCGGTGAGTCCGCAGAAAATGATTCTGTATTTCCCTGCAGGGAGGGGGGCAAACACACCAAGGTGAAATTCTTTTTCAAAATTCTTTTTTGCAGACATATAGAGTGGCTCAATGAAATAAAATTCGTGCAAAGGGGGAACGTTTTTCCATTCACCGTCAACAAAAGTATGAAAATTAAAGGCTTCGCTATATTCAAGCAGAGAATAATTTTCATTATGAATAATTCCGTATGCAATTTTACCGTCAAAATCTTTTATTTCCAGTGTTACTCCTTTTTTTACAAGAGAGGTAGAATTGTCAAAAAGGTTGACAGCTTCCGTCATAAAATCGCCGATCCATTTTCCGTTATCCTCTGCTACAAGTCGAAGACCTGGAAAAGAGTTGTTTAAATCGGACGTCTTGAGTTCTTTAGGAAAATCCATTTCCATAAGAGATGCGAAATCATAATCAAATTTGTATACTTCTCCGTTTTGTGTAAGCAGATGTCCATTTGAAAACAGTGCAAAGAAAGAGGGCTTGTCTTTTACCGTGAATTTTAATCCATATATGGGCAATTTTATTTTGTCATGAGAAAAATTTTTGACCTTTTCCGAGGGCGTTTGTCTGAAGCTGTTCATTATTTCTTCAAGTAGCTTTGTTTCATTTGCGCCCTCTCTGTGAAGCATTGGTGCCGTAAACTGACGCATACCGTCATATGAGGCTATTTCAAGATATCTTGTTTCCTCTGTGAGAGGTAAAAATTCATTTGCATCGTATGTTGGCTCTTTTTCCTTGCAAGAGCAGAGAGAGACAAGGACCATACAAAGAGAAATCACGATAATAATTTTTTTCATAAACAACCCCATGCTTAAATACATTTTTTCTTGAAACTTAAAATTAGATAAAAAACAGAGCTGAATCACACTGCGGTGAATCAGCTCCGTTTTGTTTTACTTTGTATATATGCCGATTCCAACACCACTGTCCCACGTGCGATATGGGCAAACGGGTATATTGCCGACAGTCATTATTGTGCAGATGCCGTTCTCCTCTGCAAAGCCTGAATTTCCTGCAGTTCCGATGATGTCTCCAAGGGCAACGATATCGCCGACATTTGTTTTTATCTCGTCAAGATGCAGATACCATGTTTTGAGACCCATTCCGTGGTCGATAACGACCATTCTTCCTCCATATGTGGAAATACCCGCATAAACGACCTTTCCTGAATTTGAGGCGGGGATGTTCGTTCCCTTTGCCATCTTCCATTCAACACCGATGCTTCTATATTCCTCTTTTGTCGATGAGATGGTTCTGTAAAGACCAAAACCTGCGGTGATCTTTGCCTTCATCGACTTTTGACCCTCATAGTCCATGAAACTTTCGGTGAAATACTTGGTTGTTTCACTTTGGGCACAGATGGAAGCAAAAAGCTCGTCAAACTCAGCAAGTGAAGTTTCGTTTCTTGTGTTTTCTGCAATGACCTTGCTGACCTTATGGGTATTGGTTCTGAATTTCTTGCTCTCAACCGCAAGGTTTATCTCCTGTGAAATAGAGCCGTAGGAAAGAGTAAATACATATGAGCCGTGTGGAAGCTCATAATGAATCGGAACGAATGCTATAACTCTGTCTCCCTCTGCATAGAAGGTAGGTGTATATCCGATGGAAGGACTGCTTGTGAATCTGATTTTTGCTGGGTCCGAAACGTTATAGCCCGTAATTGAAACAAAATCTCCGGGCTGAACACCCTCGCTTTCACCGATGAAAAATTCAGCTCTTGCGATGAGTTTTGTTCTGAAATTGTATGTCGCCTCGCCATAGAAATCTCGGGTGTTATCCTCATACCAAGAAGCCTTTACCATAAAGGTAAGGTCGGAGGCTGTATCAAAGGAAAGACTTGTGAGATCGTTCGTTGAGCCGTCATAGATAAGGGTGGAATTTTTATCATATACCTTTAGTGTATAAAGGTCGGCCTTTGTACTAAAAGCAAGATCAAGCCCGCCTGCCATCTCATATGTTATAAGCTCCTCCGTGGTCTTGAATCCGGAGAGAGGGCTATATTTTTCGCCATCAAGTTTATAATTCCAGTTTACGCTTGTCGGTATTATGCTCTCGCCTGCGGAATTTTTAAGTATGGGAAGTGAATCCTCGGAGAAAAGAGAGAGTGCATAGGGGGTTTTGAGAAACTTATTGACATCCGAAACGGTAAGCTGATATACAGTTCCGTCGGGAAATTCAGAATAGCTGAGAGCTCCCTTTGTATTGAGATAATATTTATAATCCTCTGCAACATTTCCGCTGTGGAATGTGACCTTATAGAAGTCAGTTCCAACCAGTGGCTCGGGAAGCTCCGCAACCTTCGTTGCATTTGCGTTCATGGAAACGAAGAAACTCACGAGATCACCCTCTGCATTGGTTTTTGCAACGGTGAATGTCTCTCCCGAAAGGTCAGCAATGTCGATTTTTTCAACGAAGTTATTGGAAATAGGGGCATTTTGCGTTGTGATATAGCTTGCAATGGCTATGTATGTTGGGATAAAAAGAAGCAGAACGCAAAGCACCGAAATGATGTTTTTTTTCATAATAATATCTCCCGATTTTTCAAATCTGTACAGTTATTTATTATATTATACATTATTTTTCGCCCAAGGTCAAGGGGAAATGCGGATTTTTTCGCACAGATCCTTTATGATTTTAGAAGCCATGAGAAGTCCTGCGGAGGCGGGGACAAAAGCGGTGCTTCCCGGGGTACGCTCGCCTGTTTTTATCGGTTCTTCCCTTGAAAATACAACAGTGAGGTGATTTATCCCCATTTTCCGCAGAGAAATTCTAACGCTTTTTGCAAGAGGGCAATATTCGGTTTTTGAAATATCGGCAATTTCGAGCCTTGAGGGGTCAAGCTTATTGCCGGTTCCCATTGAGGAGATTATGTTTCTTCCGCTTTCTTTGGCTCTTTTTATCAGTTCCAGCTTAGAAGGAAGTGAATCTATTGCATCTGCAATATAGTCGTATTCCGTGAGCGGGAAAAGGTCAGCATTTTCCGCACTGTAAAAAACATCGTGCGCCCTTATGTCAAGCTCGGGATTTATATCAAGAATCCTTTGGCGCATAACGTCGACCTTTTTTTGTCCTATGGTGGAATGAAGGGCAATTATCTGGCGGTTGAGATTGGAGGGGGAAACAGTATCATTATCAAAAATGTCAATATGACCTATTCCGCTTCTTGCAAGGGCTTCGCACAAGTGTCCCCCGACTCCGCCAACTCCAAAGACTGCAACACGGCAGTCCTTTAACATATTTATTTTATCCTCGCCTATTACCATGGCAAGTCTCAAAAGTTCATCTTTGTTCATTTTCAACTCCCATAATGCTATATGCTTTTATTATAATAAATTTTTTCGTATAAATCAAGTAATTTCTTTACATTTGCCAAAAAATATTGTATAATATACTTTAGAGAATTATTTAGGCGCAAAGGAGCGTTTTTATGAAACTGAAAGAAAATAAGATATCTTCAAAAGAGATATTTGAAGGAAAAGTAATGCGTGTTACGGTAGATAAGGTGGAGCTTCCAAACGGAGCGGAGGCTGTGCGTGAGCTTGTTCATCACAGAGGGGCAGTATGCGTACTTCCTCTTACAGACGAGGGGGATGTTATATGCGTACGTCAATTCCGATATGCACACGGTGAGGTGCTGCTTGAAATCCCTGCGGGAAAGCTGGAGGAGGGAGAGGATGACCACCGAGCGGCGGTGCTACGAGAGCTTAGCGAGGAGACGGGGGCGAGATGCAATGAGCTTATATATCTAGGTAAGCTATATCCTTCTCCTGCAATTTTTACCGAGGTTATCCATATGTATCTTGCAAAGGGATTGACCTTTGGCGAAACACACCCCGATGAAGATGAATTCCTTGAGGTCACCCGTGTTCCCCTTGAAACGCTTAAGGAGATGGTAATGAGAGGAGAGATATATGACGCAAAAACACAGGTCTGCGTTTTGCGTGCATATCTCGAAATGAAAAGATGAATGCTTGGAGGGTAATTTTTCGTATTTTGTTGGTTATCGCAATGCTTTCTGTCTTGATATTTGCCGTTTCCTGCGAACCAAAGGAGACCTATGTCGAGGCGACATTTTTTGCAATGGATACCGTGATAAGTATAAAGATCGCTGAAAATGAATATGACGAGGCGGCGATGCTTTTGGAATGTGAAAATATCATAAAGGATATCGAGAACGTCATTTCAAAGACAGTGGAGGGAAGCAATACTTCTCTTGCCAATGAACATATCGGACTCTTTATTGATATTGATCCGACTTTTGAGGATATCATAAGCTTATCTCTCGATTATTCCGATATGACAGGCGGTCTTTTCGATATAACGATCGGGGGACTCAAGGAACTTTGGGAGCAATGTGCAGAAGAGGGCAGAGAGCCTCATGAGGGCGAGATCGCCCTGAAACTCGAATCGGTAGGCTACGATAAGCTTTCAATCGAAGATAATTCTCTTAAAAAGGCGAAAAATGATACACGGATCGACCTTGGTGCTATTGGAAAGGGCTATGCGGCGCAGAAGGTTTGTGATTATCTTTCGGAGACGGGTGCAAAAGGTGCAATAATGTCCTTTGGCGGCAACGTTGCGCTCGTCGGCGCAAAAAAGAGCGGAAAGCCTTATATTGTGGGAATAAAAGACCCGAAAAACACAAGCGAGGTCGTGGGCTATCTGTCACTTGAAGGCGGTTTCGTTTCGGTTTCGGGCGACTATGAAAGATATATACGGATAGGAGAGAACAAATATAATCATATCATAGACCCTATGAGCGGGATTCCTGCTGTGAGCGATATTCGTTCAGTTTCTGTTATAAGCGATGACGGGGCATTGGCAGATGCGCTTTCCACTGCGCTTTTCGTTATGGGGAAGGAAAAGGCAATGCAATTTTATAATCGCAAGACGGTTGATTTTGAAGCGGTGATAATTACTGATGATGAGATTTTATTGACCGACGGGATCAAAGATAATTTTAAGGGGAAATGATTTTTGAAATATTTCTATTGACGAGAACTGCGTTTAATGTTATAATATAGTATATTTTTTATTAAGGAATTTTGTAAAAATGTCTGAAAATAAATTTAACACTCTTGTGCCGCCCGACGAGATGGAAAAGGCATTTTGCTTTATCGAAAAAATGCGCCGTTTCAATGAAAAACGCACGTTTGAAAACGGATCAATACCCAAGGCGCATGTGCTTACCTTTGGCTGTCAGCAAAACGAAGCGGACAGCGAAAAGCTTTCAGGTATGGCTCGGTCCATGGGGTATAATATAACCACAGAGGCAGAGGATGCAGACCTTATTCTTGTCAACACCTGTGCAGTTCGTGAGCATGCAGAGCAAAAAGCACTTTCGATAATCGGTCAGTTCAAGCATCTGAAAAATAAAAAAAGCTCTCTGATGATAGGCGTTTGCGGCTGTATGGTAACCCAAAAGCATCGCTCGGAGGAGATAAAAAGAAGCTATCCTTACGTAGATTTCATTTTCGGAACGTCAAGTCTCCATCGTATGCCTGAGCTTCTTTATGAAAAGACAACAAAGGGAAAAAGACTTTTTGCACCAGATGAGGAGGAATATCTGGTTGCGGAGGGCCTTAATATCGAGAGAGAAAGCAGTTACAGAGCTTGGGTCAGCATAATGTATGGGTGCAACAATTTCTGTTCATACTGCATAGTGCCGTATGTGAGAGGCAGAGAGAGAAGCCGCAGAATGGAGGATATCGTATCTGAGGTCGAAGAACTTGCGGAAAAGGGATATAAGGACATAACTCTTCTCGGTCAGAATGTAAATTCTTATGCAAAGGAAAGAGAATACGATTTTGCCGACCTGCTTGAACGCCTTTCGGAAATTGAGGGAGAATTTAAGCTTCGTTTTATGACCAGTCACCCAAAGGATGCTTCAAGAAAGCTCATCGACACCATGTCAAGGCATGATAAGATTGCAAAGCACTTTCACCTTCCGCTTCAGTCGGGAAGTGACGCTATTCTTAAGGCGATGAACCGCCATTATGATAAGGCGCAGTACCTTGATACGGTACGCTATATCAGAGAAAAAATGCCCGATATTGCCATTACCACCGATATTATAGTTGGCTTTCCCGGCGAAACGGAACAGGATTTTGAGGACACTCTTGATATGCTTCGCAAGGTCCGCTATGATATGATTTTTTCCTTCATTTATTCCCCAAGAAAGGGAACGCCCGCAGCGGAAATGGAGCAGGTGGACGAAAAGGTAAAAGGCGAAAGATTTGCAAGACTTCTTGAGGTTCAAAATAAGATATCACTTGAAAAAAATCTGCCCTTCGTGGGGAAGATCGTTTCCGTGCTTTGCGACGGAGTTAGCAAAAACAATGATGCACTCTTTAGCGGCAGAACAGAGGGGAATAAGATAGTTTTCTTTCATGGAGAGGACGCAGACCAGGGAAAATATCTGGATATTAAGATTGACCGTGCCGAGGCATTTGCCCTGTACGGTGGAAAAATATAATAAAAAATCAATAACAGGAGAAAAGTAAAATGGAAATTATGGATATCGCCGTTATGCTCGGCGAAGCAATAAAGAATGACGAGAGAATGACCCGTCTTAATAGTGCAAAAGACGCATATGATCAGGATGTTGAGCTTACTAAGGCTATGATGGAATACGATGTTCAGCAAAAGGCTCTTCAGTATGAATACGAGAAGGCTGAAAAGGATATGGACCTTATCGGAAAGATACAGAGTAAGATCGACGAGCTTTATAAGAAGATAACAGCAAACCCCATCTTCAACGAGCTTGATGCAGCACAGGCGGATGTGAATGCTCTTATGAACGAGGTTAATCAGACTATCACAATGACCATAACGGGAGTTGATCCTTCCTGCACGCACGATTGCAGCACCTGCCATGGCTGCCACTAAACCGTATTTTTAATTTTTAGCTAAAGGGGTATAATGCAATGACTCCGATGATGGAGCAGTATTTTGAGATAAAAAATCAGTATAAGGACTATCTACTATTCTACCGTCTCGGAGATTTTTACGAGATGTTTTTTGAGGACGCCAAAACAGCCTCGAGAGAGCTTGATCTTACCCTTACCGGAAGAGATTGCGGTGAGGCTGAAAGAGCGCCCATGTGCGGAGTACCCTTCCATTCCTCGGAGGGATATATCGGAAAGCTTATCGAAAAGGGGTATAAGGTGGCTATCTGCGAGCAGACGGAAGATCCCGCTCTTGCCAAGGGGCTTGTGCGCCGTGAGGTGGTAAGGGTAGTAACTCCGGGAACTCTTCTTGAAACAAATTTGCTTAATGATAGGCAGAATAACTATCTCTGCACCGTTTATATGGGAGAATTTGAATGTGGTATCAGCTTTGCGGATATTTCGACGGCACAGGTCTATGCAACCTCCTTTAAAGGTGACGATATGCAGGGGCATATCAAGAACGAGATAGGAACATATATGCCAAGTGAGATGATCTTCAATGTGAGTCTCTCAAAGGTTCCCGAAATGGAGAATTTTCTCCATGAACGCTCGGGCGCACTCATCGGTGATAATCAGCCTTACCGCTTTGAATATGCCGACGCAGTGAACGCTATTGAAGCACAGTTTGGCACTGACACTCTTGAGAGAATAAAGAGCGAGAAGCCGATGACTTGCGCTGTCGGTGCGCTTCTGGGATATATCAGAGAGACCCAAAAGGGAGATATTTCTTATATCAAGGAGCTAAATATCTATGGTGACGATCAGTTTCTCCAGATGGATCTCAATACAAGACGAAATCTGGAGCTTACTGAGACCATGCGAACAAAGGAGAAAAAAGGTTCACTGCTATGGGTTCTTGATAAGACTCAAACTGCGGCAGGAGCAAGAATGCTTCGCAAATGGATAGAAAATCCACTGCTTTCAACAAAAAATATACTTCGCCGCCAAAATGCGATAAAAGAATTTTATGAAAATTTTATGCTCCGCGAGGAGACAAGCGTGTTGCTTTCAGATGTTCTTGACCTTGAAAGGCTTATTTCCAAGATAGTTTACGGAACTGCAAACGCAAAGGATCTGCGTGCGGTTGCTAACACCTTAAAAGTTATTCCTGAACTTAAGAATCTTCTTTTTTCTTGCGAGAGCGATGAGCTGAAGCGGCTTATGGGCGAGCTTGACGATCTTTCGGACGTACGCAAAAAAATTGATGGCTCTATCGTTGATGACCCGCCATTCTCAGTGCGTGACGGAGGAATGATAAGAGAGGGTTACAGCGAGGATGTTGATTATTTGCGCTCCGTTATGACAGACGGAAAGAGCTGGATAACGAAGATCGAGAACGAGGAAAGAGAGCTTACGGGAATTTCCAAGCTTAAAATCAGCTATAATAAGGTTTTCGGATATTATATAGAGGTCACAAAATCCTATATGGATATGGTGCCAGACAGATATATCAGAAAGCAGACTCTTGCAAATTGTGAGAGATACATAACACAGGAATTAAAGGACACGGAGGCGACGATTCTTGGTGCTACAGATAAGATATGCAGCCTTGAATATGATCTTTTCCAATCTGTACGTGCCTTTGTGGCGGAAAACAGCGGGAGGATACAGAAAACGGCTGCGATCCTTGCCACCATTGACGTTTATATGTCTCTCGGAACTGTTGCGGCTCGAAACAAATATGTTTGTCCTTATATTGACGACAGCGATTCCATTGTGATAAAGGACGGCAGACATCCCGTTGTTGAACAGTTTGTTAAGGACACCTATTTTGTCCCCAACGATGTGGATCTTGATTGCCGCTCAAAGCGTCTTATGCTGATAACGGGACCTAATATGGCGGGTAAATCCACATATATGAGACAGGTCGCGCTTATCACTGTCATGGCGCAGATAGGCTCTTTTGTCCCCGCATCCGACGCAAGCATAGGCATTGTTGATAAGGTCTTTACCCGAGTCGGCGCATCCGATGACCTTGCCTCTGGACAGTCTACCTTTATGCTTGAAATGAACGAGGTTGCATATATCCTCAAAAACGCAACGAAGCGTTCGCTGATCGTTTATGACGAGATAGGAAGAGGAACTAGCACCTTTGACGGCATGAGCATTGCAAGAGCCATTGCGGAATTTACAAATTCCAAAAAGATAGGCGCAAAGACTCTTTTTGCAACTCATTATCACGAGCTTACGACTCTTGAGGATGAATTTGAGGGCATTGTAAATTACAATATTGCGGCAAAGAAGAGAGGCGACGGCATCACTTTTCTTCGTAAAATAGTAAAAGGCTCGACTGATGACAGTTACGGAATTGAGGTTGCAAAGCTCGCAGGCCTTCCGAATGAAGTCATAAAGCGAGCAAAAGAGGTTCTTGCCACCATCGAAAAAACCTCGGTCAATCTCCGCACAAGCGAGAGAGAGGACGAAAGGCTCGACTTTGAAGAAGAAAACACCATCAGCTTTGAGGAATGTCTGCGAGATCAGGCAATGGAGGAGCTGAAGGCGATAGATCTTAATACGATATCCCCATATGAAGCAATGCAGTTTCTCTTTGAGATACAGAGAAAACTTAAATAAGAAAAGGAGGGTTTGCTGTGGGAAAAATAAATGTTCTTAGCTTTGCTGTGGCAAACCTTATTGCCGCAGGCGAGGTTGTTGACCGTCCAAGCTCTGTTATAAAGGAGCTTATGGAAAATTCCATTGATGCGGGCGCAAGCACCATCACGGTGGAGATACAAAAGGGTGGAACTACCTTTATGCGTGTTTCTGATAACGGTTGCGGAATCGAGCCTGAGGATCTTCCAACGGCACTTCGTCGCCATGCAACAAGTAAGATTAAGGATGCCGAGGACCTTGATTCCATCATGTCTCTTGGCTTCAGAGGGGAGGCTCTTGCCGCCATCTCCTCGGTTGCAAATGTCAGAATAATCTCAAAAACACGCGATAATCCTACGGGGGCAATGATAGAATCCCACGGCGGAAATGTGGTTGGTGTTTCCGAAAGGGGAGCATCTGAAGGAACTACTATAATAGTTGAGGATCTTTTCTTTAATGTTCCTGCGAGAAGAAAATTTCTGAAAAAAGATCTGACAGAAGCGATGGCGGTTACTGCCGCAGTTGAAAAAATTGCCCTTTCCCATCCCGAAATTGCTATTCGTTTTATATCGGACGGCACATTGCGCCTTGAAACTACGGGAGATGGTAAGGCAATCAATGCAATATATTCAGTTTTCGGCAGGGATTTTGCCGCAAAGCTCCTCGCAGTTGAGAGCGCAGGCGAAAACATAAAGGTAAGCGGATATATCGGCCGCTCTGATAATGTGAGAGCCAACAGAAATTATCAGAACTTCTTTATAAACGGCAGATTTGTTAAAAGCAAGACCGCAATGGCAGCCATAGAGCAGGCATATTCTTCATATATACCTCCCGAAAAATTTCCATGCTGCGTACTCTTTATAGATATAGACCCCAGAATTGTGGATGTTAATGTTCATCCCGCAAAGCTGGAGGTCAAATTTTCAAATGAAAAGCCTGTTTTTGAGAGCATTTATTATGCTGTGAGAAACACTCTTGAGACCAATATCACAAGACCCGAGGTTCAGCTTCGAAACGGGCATGTTTCCTCGGCTGAATATAGGAATATGACAACGGGCAGAGTTTCGGGGACAAAGAATTTCACAGAGTCACAGAAAAAGCAAAATCCTCTTGCGGCTTTTGTTCCTATTCATGATAAAAACGCACCAAAGGCAGAGCAGACCAGATATGAAACCGGTATTTCAGCCGTAAATAAATTCAGTCTTGCCATGGATTTCCCCAGAAAGGAAAAGCCTGCAACGGACGATGTGTCAAAGAGAGAAGATCCTTATTTTTCCGTGCCGAGAGTCCTTGAAAACGATAGCTTTAAAAAGACCGATGAAGAAATAAAGATATCTCCGAAAGCGACATTTTCTCCCCAAAATGAAGAGATAGAGACCGAAAGTGTCAGATCGGAAACGCTTTACGGCGAAGTGAAATCTCCAAAAAAAGCAGATGTGACAGTTCATGCGGAGGAAAAGAAGGAAGAACGGATAATTCCTCCATATAAGATCATCGGTGAGGCTTTTAATTCCTATGTTTTTATTGATCTTGGCGAAAAAATTCTTATCGTTGATAAGCATGCCGCTCATGAGCGCATAATTTTTGAGCAATTCAAGGAGATCATGCATAAACGAGAGCAGGCATCACAGCTTTTGATGCTTCCTATCGAGATAAATCTCGGCAGAGACGAGGTGGCTTCTCTTGAAGAATATAAGGATGAAATTGAGTCGGTAGGCTTTGATTTTGAGATATCGGATAACAAAGTAAGCGTTCTTTCATCACCTACTGGAATAAATACAGAGGCTGTACCCGATATTTTTCAAACATTTGCCGAGAGACTTCTTTCCGGCACGGGAAATGTTTCTCTCACACGCAATCTTATTTTTGAAAAGGCACTTTATCAGGCTTCCTGCAAGGCGGCGATAAAGGCAGGCAGACAGTATGCCGAGGGTCATATAGAATGGCTTTGCCGCAAGATCATGGAGATGCCCGATATCACCTTCTGTCCCCATGGCAGGCCTATTGCCATTGAAATGACAAAAAACATGCTTGATAAACAATTTGAAAGGTTATAAAATATGTTCAATCTGATAAAGCAAGAGGGCAGAGCCAGAAGAGGTTGCCTTCACACAGTTCACGGAGATATTCAGACTCCAGTTTTTATGAATGTTGGTACTTGCGCCGCAATTAAGGGCGGTGTTTCCACTATGGATCTTATAGACCTTAATTGTCAGGTTGAGCTTTCCAACACGTACCATCTTCATCTGCGACCCGGCGATAAGCTCATTCACGAAATGGGCGGCCTTCGCAAATTTTTTAATTGGAATAAGCCCGTGCTTACTGACAGCGGCGGATTTCAGGTGTTTTCCCTGTCCCAACTTCGTAAAATAACCGAGGAGGGCGTTCGTTTTGCTTCTCATATAGATGGAAAACGCATCTTTATGGGGCCTGAAGAGAGTATGCAGATACAGTCAAATCTTGCATCCACCATCGCAATGGCATTTGACGAATGTATTGAAAACCCTGCGCCCTATAATTATGTAAAAAATTCCTGCGACAGAACCGCTCGCTGGCTCGTCAGATGCAAAAATGAGATGGCAAGGCTCAATTCTCTGCCCGAAACGATAAATAAGGACCAGATGCTTTTTGGTATCGGTCAAGGCGGAACTTACGAGGATCTACGCATTGAGCATATGCAGACCATTGCCGAGCTTGATCTTGACGGCTATGCTATCGGAGGTCTTGCTGTTGGAGAGGCGACGGAGGATATGTATAGAATAATAGATGTCGTTGAGCCTTATATGCCAAAGCATAAGCCAAGATACCTTATGGGTGTTGGAACTCCCTGCAATATTCTTGAGGCGGTAAACATGGGTGTTGATTTCTTTGATTGCGTTATGCCCAGCCGTAATGCCCGACATGGAAATCTCTTTACATGGCATGGAAAAATGAATATCTGCAATGAAAAATACGCAAAGGACGCAAGACCCTTTGATGAAAATTGTGGCTGTCCCGCTTGCCGTAATTACAGCCGTTCATATGTTCGTCATCTTATCAAGGCAAAGGAAGCCCTTGGTATGCGACTTGCGGTTCTTCATAATCTTTATTTCTATAATGAGCTTATGCAGAAGATTCGAGACGCCCTTGACGGCGGGTATTTTGAATCCTTCTATCAGAAATATATTCAGATACTCGGAGAACGCTCCGAGAGCTAAATAAAAAAGAACATGGCAGTTTCAAAACGAAGCTGCCATGTTATTTTATTAAAATGAAAGTTGTTCACCGTTCGGGATGATGACACCGACGGCAGGTATTTTGAGCTTTTTGAAGCCCTTGGGATCAAAGATTTCTTCAAAGCCAACCGCTGCGCTTGCAATTTTGTTGCCTTTTTTTAGTGTAAAGACGTTTACGCCTGCGGCACTTCTTGTCGTCTTTATGGGAATCAGCGTGGATTTTACAACTATCGCCTTATTATCTGTAGATTTCATCAAAATGTCAATAGGTTCCGTTTCATAGAATACCGAAACGATGGGCGAAGCATCCGAATATGCGCCTATGAGTTTGCGTCTGTTACCCTTCGTCTGATAAGACGAAGCGGGAACTCTAACACCCTTGCCGTTTTCAAAAATAAAGATGAAATTCTCGTTTTCGGGATAGCCGTTCTGTATCTTCATCAATATAGGCTTCTCTCCCTCATCCATTTCAAGCTTTGCGGGAAGGAAATCTCCAAGAGCTGATGCCTTTGTGCAATCAAAATCATCGACCTTTGCTCGGTAAACCTGACATTTATTGGTGAAGAATATGACGTTGTCTGCGTTTTCTGCATCAAATGAGCTTTCCTCTCTGTCGCCTTCCTTGAATTTCTGTTCGTCGTTGCCCTTGAGAGACTGAAAGGTTATCTTTTTGAAATATCCCTCTTTTGAAAGAACAAGACGGACATTATAATTTTCAACAGGCTCTTCTTCCTCGATTTCAGGCTCGCCGTTTGTATAAAGAATACTTGAAAGGCGGGGCTTTCCGTATTTTTTCTTGATCTCCTGCAGCTGCTTTATGATATAGTTCTTTATCTTTATCTCGTCGCTCAGAATATCCTTCAGCTCTGCGATCTCTGCCTGAAGGCCTTCAATTTCCTTTATACGGTTCAGAATATATTCGCGGTTGAGATTGCGAAGCTTGATGTCTGCAATATATTCCGCCTGTATTTTGTCGATGGAGAAGCCTTCTTCAAGGTTTGGAACAACATCCTCTTCCTTTTCAGTTTGGCGGATTATGCGGATAGCCTTGTCGATATCAAGAAGTATCTTTCCAAGACCAAGGAGAAGATGAAGCTTTGCTTCCTTTTTCTCAAGGTCAAAGGAAAGCTCCCTTCTGACACATTCCATGCGGAATTTTATCCATTCGGTAAGTATTTCGACGATTCCCATCTGTCTGGGAACGGAGCCTATAAGAATATTGAAATTACATTTAAAGCTATCTTCAAGGGGAGTTGATTTGAAGAGTTTTTTCATCAGCTTGTCGGGGTCTACTCCGCGGCGAAGGTCTATGGTTAGTTTAAGACCGTGAAGGTCAGTTTCATCGCGTACATCGGTGCAATCCCGAAGCTTGCCCTCCTTTATCATTTCAATGATCTTTTTCATTATAAGCTCTGTTGAGGTTGAGTAAGGAATCTGACGGATATCTATGCAGTTTTCCTTTTTATCATATTCGTAAACCGAGCGTATGCGTACAGACCCGCTTCCGGTTTCGTATATCTGTCTCATCTGTGCTTCATCGTAGATTATTTCTCCGCCTCCCGAAAAATCGGGGGCTTTTATTAACTGCATGATCTTTTCCGTGCTTGTCTTTGGGTTTTTAAGCAGAGCTATTGTGCCGTCGCATACCTCGTTAAGGTTGAATGAGCAAATATTTGATACCATACCGACAGCGATACCCATATTGGGCGTTACCAGCACGTTTGGAAACGTGGTCGGAAGCAGGGTAGGCTCGATGAGAGTGCCGTCATAGTTATCCACCATGTCAACGGCATTCTTATCTATGCCCCTAAAAAGCTCTTCACAAAATTTTTCAAGCTTACATTCGGTATAACGGGATGCGGCGTACTGTGTTTCTGAGCTGTACTGCTTACCGAAGTTTCCCTTGGAGTCTACAAAAGGATGAAGTAATGTTTCATTATCTCGGGTGAGACGGACGAGAGTTTCATAAATTGCGGCATCTCCGTGAGGATTGAGCTTCATTGTCTGACCGACGATATTTGCACTCTTTGTCCTTTCTTTATTAAGAAGCCCCATTGTGTACATGGTATAAAGAAGCTTTCTGTGGGAAGGCTTCAGACCGTCTATCTCCGGAATTGCACGGGATATGATAACGCTCATAACATAGGGCATATAGTTCTTTTCGATGGTTTCCGTTATGGGCTGGAGCGTTGGCTCGGAGTAGATTATTTCTTCTGGGGTGGAGACTGTCTTTTTCTTTGCCATTTCTTTGCCATACCTTTCTTAAACCTTTAAAATCGTGTGTGCAGCGGCTCTTATCATTCTGTTATAGAGCGCAAGCCCAAGTCCTGTTTTTGGGGGCAGATGGGCATATATCACATCACAGCCAAGCTTGTCCGCATCCCGAAGAGCAGTGAAGAGCTTTCGAGCGTGAGAAGCAAGATCTTCTCTCATTCCGATTGGAATAAGGGAAGCGTTTTTATCATTTAATGTGTCCTTTTCTTCGTCATAGCAGAGAACGACACATCTTTTTGCTTTTATTTCATTTATGAGAAATTTCGTTTGCGCCGCATAGTTTCCGTCAAGCAAAATAAAGGGCGTGTTTGGTGCATAGTGCTTATATTTCATGCCGGGAGAAAGGGGCTTTTCGTTTTCCTTCAGCATAGTGAGTACTTTATCGTCGATGGTAACTTTTTCGCAGACCAGTGAAAGAGCATCATATGTAATTGCTCCCGGGCGGAGAAGTGTGAGAGAATCATCATTTATCATAACGATGGTGGATTCAAGCCCTATCTCACATTCGCCTCCGTCAATTATCATATCAACTCTGCCGTCCAAGTCCTCAACAACATATTTTGCGTTCGTGGGAGAAGGTTTTCCCGAAATATTTGCCGAGGGTGCGGCTATCGGTATGCCAGCTTCTCGTATCAGCGCATTTGCTATCTTATGCTCGGGGCAACGCACGGCAACGGTTGGAAGTCCAGCGGTCACGGCAAAGGGGACGATGTCATTTTTGGGCATTATCACGGTAAGGGGACCGGGCATAAAGGCTTTTGCAAGTTCAAAATAGAGTGGTGACGTTTGGCAGTATTTTCCCGCATCCTCGGGCTTTTCGATATGCAAAATAAGAGGATTATCCGCAGGTCTGCCTTTTGCCGCATAGATCTTCTCGGCGGCCTTTGCGTCAAGACCATTTCCGCCAAGTCCATAGACCGTTTCTGTGGGCATAACCACAAGTCCGCCGCCACGCAGTATTTCTGCCGCCCTTCCGAGAGCATCTTTTGCGCTTTTCTCATAAGGGTCGGTTATTTTTATCAGCTCAGTAGTCAAAGAAATGACTTCCTTTCAAAAAAATTATTCTTCAAAGATTCCGTATGCTTCAAGGGCGTATTTGCCGATTTTATAAAGCAGCTTTTCAAGCTCGTCTCTCATAAACATCGGAGCTTCCTTGAGGCGCGTGTCTCTTTCGGAAATGACCTTTTCATGAGGCCATATAGCGTCTCCCCGCATCACGGAATTATCTGCTTCAAAGGTGAAATATCCTTTAAAATCAATATCAATAAGGGCATTGATGATCTCATCAAGGTTGAATGTGCCAAGATAAGGGATCATATGCTCGTCAACATGACCACGGTTGTCATTTAAATGTATTGCGTGGAGATGCTTTCCGAGTGTTATGATATGCTCATACTGATTTCCTTGGATATTTGCGTGTCCCGTATCCCAGCAGGCGTGGATGAGAGGATGATCAAGTGCTTCGATAAGCTCAATAATATCAGCACCCGATATGACGAAATATTTATCGCCAATATTGGATCTTGCGTTGCTTTCCACCAACACTTCAACATTGTTTTTTTCCATTGTGGGATAAAGTGACCTATAAAAAGGAATGTTTTTGGCGTAAAAATCCTCTTTGTCATCGCCAACAATAGAATGAACAACGGTATTTGGTATGTTCAGCATACCGCATATATCAATGGTTCTCTTTGTTATCTCAACGGCTTTTTCATAGCCATAGGTTCTTGTGAGAAGTCCTATGTCTGAGGTGTGAGATTGAACGAATTTCACATCAAGCGATGCGGCGTAGTCACCAAGGTCATAGACAAATTCCTGCCAATTATCGGAAATTATATCCTCAACGGTATTTATGCTGTAGACCGTAAGGTCAATATTACGAAATCCCGCATCATAAAGATGCTTTATCTTTTCTTTTTGTGTTTTTACTGTTTTGAAATGACAGGTCGGTGCTGCTAGTTTTATTTTCTATCTCTTTTTATCTGTTTTTTTTAAGACGCTCTGCCGCATCTGCCGCACGCAGTGCATCAATTATTTCTCCGATATCACCGTTAAGAAAGTTTTCAAGCGCGTGAGTTGTAACCTTTATTCTGTGGTCGGTAACGCGGCTCTGGGGGAAATTATAGGTGCGTATCTTTTCGCTTCTGTCGCCCGTTCCAACCTGCTCACGTCTCTCGGATGCTATTTTATCCGTTTGCTCTCTTTGCTTTATATCAAAGAGCTTTGCACGGAGCATTTTCATTGCCTTGTCTCGGTTTTTGAACTGGCTTCGCTCATCCTGACATTCCACGATGATTCCGGTGGGAAGATGTGTTATGCGGACTGCGGATTCGGTTTTGTTAATATGCTGACCGCCCGCACCACTGGATTTGCAGGTCTCAAACTTCAACTCGGATGGTTTTATCTCGATTTCTACCTCTTCCGCCTCGGGAAGCACCGCAACAGAAACGGTTGAGGTGTGTATGCGTCCTTGAGTTTCAGTATCGGGAACTCTTTGCACTCTGTGAACACCGCTCTCAAACTTCATCTTGGCATAAACGCCCTCTCCCTCCATCATAAAGCTTATCTCTCGATAACCCCCTATCTCTGTGGGATTTGATGAAATGGGGGAGATCTTTATTCCGTTTTTATCTGCATACATACCGTACATACGGTAAAGGTCGGCGGCAAAAAGTGCTGCCTCATCACCGCCGGTGCAAGCTCTTATCTCAACTATAACGTTTTTATCGTTATTGGGGTCTTTTGGAAGAAGTAGTATTTTTAATTCCTCGGCAAGCTTTTCGATTCTCGCTTTTTCGTCCTTCAGCTCTGTCTCGCAAAGCTCACGCATTTCGACATCAAGCCCTCCTGCGAGCATTTCTTCAATGCCGGAAATATTTTCAGAGCATGATTTGTATTCTCTGTATTTTTCGATTAGGGGAGTGAGCGATTTATATTCCTTCATGAGCGAAGCGTATCTTTGAGGATCGCTCATAATGTTTGGATCACCAAGGCTGTCCTCGATACCGATGAATTTTTGCTCTGTTTCTCGTAGTTTAAGGAGCATCAGTATTTGCAGAAGGCAGAGAATGCCTTGTATGTCTCATAGAGGTCAACTTTTGAAATAAGCTCATAAGGCGCGTGCATGGAGATCACAGGAACGCCAAGGTCAACTGTGTCGATATTGAGATTAGCAATGAATTTTGCAACTGTTCCGCCACCGCCAAGGTCGATTCTGCCAAACTCGCCCGTCTGCCAGATGACGTTGGCCTTCTCCATTACAGAGCGAAGCCAGCCGATATATTCTGCGCTTGCATCGTTTGTGCCGCCCTTACCTCTGGAGCCTGTGTATTTGATAAGGACTACACCGCAGGAAAGCTCGGGTGTGTTTCTCTTTTCAAATGCGTCCTTGAAATTGGGATCGTAAGCTGCAGAAACGTCTGCCGAAAGGCACTTGGAATTTGCTCTTACAACTGCACTGTCAGCACCGAGAGCCTTTGAAATTTCATCAATAAGATCGGAGAAGATGCAGCACTGCATTCCGCTTGCGCCCTCGCTGCCGATCTCTTCCTTGTCTGCAAGCACGCACATAAGAGTATGAGTACTGTCTGCATTGTCGATAACGGAGGTGAGTGCGGGATAAGCGCAAACTCTGTCATCGTGACCGTATGAGCCGATAGCGGCTCTGTCAAGACCGATATCTCTTGCCTTGTCTGCGGGGACTGCGCTAAGCTCTGCAGAGAGAAAATCAGCCTCTGTTATGCCGTATTTTTCATTAAGAAGTGCAAGAACATTGAGCTTGACCTGCTCGCCCTCGTCTTCTCCGTTATAGGGGCTTGTTGCCGCAAGAAGATTGAGCTGTTCGCCCTCTATTGCTTCGCCCAAAGTTTTCTTTGCCTGATTCTGACCGAGATGGGGAAGGATATCGTTGATGTAGAAAACTGGATCGTTCTCGTCCTCACCTATGTTTATTTCAACGTTCGTTCCGTCCTTAAGGGTAACAACGCCGTGAATTGCAAGAGGGATAGCAACCCACTGATATTTCTTGATTCCGCCATAGTAATGGGTCTTAAAGAATGCCATTCCGCAGTCCTCATAAACGGGGCAAGGCTTAAAATCCAGACGGGGGGAATCAACGTGAGCTGCGGAAATACGGATACCGTTCTCGATATTTTCTGAGCCTATTGTGAAAACGAAGAGGCTCTTACCGCGGTTGTTATAATAGAGCTTGTCGCCTGCCTTCAGTGCCTGACCGAGGGTATAGGGCTTAAATCCCGCTGCTTCTGCAAGATCAACTGCCTTTATTACCGACTCACGCTCTGTTTTTGCATTGTCAAGATAGTTCTTGTAGCCAACTGCATAGTCGAATGCCGCCTTAACATTTGCTTCGTCTGTGAGCTGATAGATGTTTTTCTTTACATAAAAGAGTTCGTTTTTGAGTTCCTTTGCTGCTTTCATCGTTTTATCTCCTAAAATATAATTTTTTGTATGTTTCCACCGCATCTGTCATCTTTTTTACATAATTTGCTGTTTCCCTTATGGGAATACTTATAAGTATCCCGTTTTCATCGGCGTATTTTTCGTTTTCCTGCCATTCTTTAACTCGTCCGGGACCGCAGTTGTATGCGGCATAAACGGTTTCCCAGAGACCGAATTGTGAATAGAGATATGAAAGATAATATGTGCCGTATCTGATGTTGGTTTCGGGATCATAAAGCATTCCGGCATCAAGCTCCTCGCCGTTTTTCTCGCATAGCCAGAGAAATGTGTCCGGCATCATTTGCATCAGTCCAACAGCACCCGCACTTGACACAGCATTTGATTTGAAACCACTTTCCGTCTTGATGGTGGCATATATTATTTCCTTTGGCACGGAATATGCTGCGGAATATTTTTCAACATATTCGGTATATTCCAGAGGATGAGTTTTTCTGTCGATGCTGTCGCAGATACCGTCTATAATAAAGCCTGCGCCGATGGAAATGACGAGTATCACGATTATCGCAATGCTTCTTGTAAGTGCGTTTTTCAACTTAATTTCTCCCCGATAAATTTTTGGATGGATTTTTCAAGCTCTTTTTTTTCTGATGCGTTTTTAATCACATAATCAGAGTTTTCTATGAAAAAAGCCTCACTTTTTTGTGCAGAAAAGCGTTCAAGTACCTTTTGGCGGCTTATCCCGTCTCGCTTCATTATTCTTTCAAGACGAATTTCGAGAGGTGCGGTGACGGAAAGGATAATGTCGCATTCTCGGTCAAATCCGCTCTCAAAAAGGGCAGGGGCATCGACCGCCACAGCGAGTTTTCCTTGATTTTTATATTCTTGAAGCATATCTCTGCATTTTTTTAGCACGAGGGAATGAGTTATTTTATTAAGCTGAGCAAGTTTTTTTTCATGCCCCTCTCCATGAAATACCGCATCTGCAAGTTTTTTTCTGTCAACAGTGCCGTCCTTAGAAAGAATTTTTTCACCGAAGTGTTTTGTAAGGGCATTTGTACATTCTCCGTCCTCGGTGAGCATCAAATGGTAGACGGCATCGCAGTCGATATGCGGGATTCCGTGTTTTTCAAGAATAGAGGCAACAGTGCCTTTTCCTGCACCGCTTTGTCCCGTAAGTCCTATTATTTTCATATCATATCTCCGAAAGGTCGCTTACTCTTATCCAACGGCGTAAAGCATCTGATCTGTATCCCGCTTCCATAACTCTCTGGACATAAACACCGTCGGAAAGAGACGGGCAGGGCTGTTTGCCATCGCACACAGAGGCGAGAAATTCCATATAATTTGTAACGTGTCCCATCAGCCATCCCACGGGAGCCTTAGGAGACGGGAAAATTCCGCCTGGGGCATTGTATCTGCCAACACATTCTATCTTGGTATAACCCTTTTCACCTCCGAATGGGGAGGACTTTGCTTCGTTATCATAAAAGTGAAGCCATTCACATTCCATAAGCGAATATTTGAGAGAACCCTTTTCCCCGTATATTTCTAGAACGACATCGTCATTTGCGCCCGTGTGCACCTTGCTTGCGGTTATAGTACCAATACCGCCCGAGGAAAGTTCACAAAGCATATAAAATGCTTCGTCGGCGTTTGTCTGCCATTCTTTTCCGTCCATTCCCATTCTTAAAGGATATGCTATCTGGCTTTTGGCGGAAACGCTGCAAAAATCTCCGCAGAGATAATGAACAAGATCAATAATATGTGAGCCGAGATCAAAAAGAACCCCGCCGCCACAGATATCCTTATTCTGCTTCCAGCCCGCATTCTTATTTATGTCTGTTGCGCTGCTGTGGTAATATGCTGCAGAAAATGAAAGTATTCTGCCGATCCTGTTCTGATCAATGAGCTGCTTTGCACGCATAATGGCCGGGATAAAGCGGTTATTGAATACCATTCCGAAGTGAGTACCCTTTTCTTTTGCGGCTTTTTCTATCTTTATTGCTTCGTCAAGGGAAATACAAAGAGGCTTTTCGCAATAGATATGCTTGCCTGCCTCGATTGCCTTCATGAGAGTTTCAAAATGATATATATTGGGAGTTGAAACATCTATTATGTCAATATCGTCGCAGTTGATAAGGTCTTCCTCGTTTGTTGTGGCAAATTTATAGCCGAAGGTGTCCCTTGCATATTCCGCCTTTTCGGGCGTTTTTGTGCAAACACCGCAAAGCTCTGCTTCAAAGGGGAGGGAGTGATAGAAAAAGGGAAGATTTTTAAGAGCATAGGTGTGTACCTTGCCCATTGAACCGAATCCCAGCATACCGATCCTTAGCTTCTTTTTTTGCATCTCTATCTCCTTATGGCATATCTTTCCATCGTAATATATATTATATTATACCATATTTTTTATAATTTACAAGGGTTATTCAAAAATTTTACTTGAACTTCCGTGCAAGCGGTGGTATAATATATAAAAAGCGGTATTTGAGGTGGATATATGCAGAGATACGATACTATACTTTTTGATGCGGACGGAACTCTTTTTGATTTTTTAAGAGGAGAGCGGGAGGCACTTATCCTTGCCTGCAGAAAGCACGGAATCGAGCTTACGGAAAGTGATATAAAGGAATATAGCGCTATCAATGATTCGCTCTGGAAAGCTCTTGAGCGAGGCGAGATAGATAAGGATACGCTCAGGATAAAGAGATTTGAGATCTTTTGCTCGCTGAAGGGATTTGACTGCGATTATAGCAAGCTTTCCCTTGACTATACCGATTTTCTCTCTGAACAGCGTTTCCTCGTCGACGGTGTACAGGAGATACTCGAAAAAATTTCGGGGAAATGCCGTATTTATATAATAACAAACGGTATCGGCTATGTTCAGCGTAACCGATTTGACAAATCCATCATCGGAAAATACTTCCTTGAATTGTTCATTTCCGAAGAGGTGGGCTATGAAAAGCCAAGCATTCATTTCTTTGAATATGTTGCCGATAGAATACCCGATTATGATGTTAGAAGGACGCTCGTCGTTGGTGATTCAATGACCTCGGATATGAAAGGCGGTATCGGTGCGGGGATCGACTGCTGTTATTTTTCGGAAAGTGAAAAGAAGCTTCCCGAGGGCTCGAAGATAAAATATGTAATTTCAAGCCTTTTGGAGCTTGAAAATATAATTTTTGATTGAGGTTTTTATACTATGACCGATATTTTAAAAAGTATACTTTCTCCCACTGAATGGCAAAAGGATGAGTTGCTTTCCTCCCATAGCACTTTTAAGATCGGCGGTATTGCTGACTATTTTGCAAGACCGAATGATGAAGAGAGCTTTATAGAGCTTATACTTGCCTTGAAAGAGAGGGGAATACCCTATTGTATTATCGGCTGTGGCAGTAATATACTTTTTTCTGATAAGGGCTTCAGAGGAGTTGTTATAACTACTCAAGGTCTGAAAAAAATAGATATAAAGGGCGAAAAAATGACCGTAGGCAGTGGTGCAATGCTTCCTGTCGTTTCAGCCAGAGCGCAGAAGGCGTCCCTTGACGGAATGCGATTTATGTGCGGAATCCCCGGTACTGTGGGCGGAGGAATCTTTATGAACGCAGGTGCTTACGACGGAGAGATTGCCCACATTCTCACTTCATCAAGATATTTTGATACCGAAAAGGGCGAAATATTTGAGCTTTCTGCATCAGGGCATGATTTTTCGTACAGACATTCATCATATATGGAGAATCCCGAGAGAATAATACTTTCTGCAAACTTTGCCTTAAAATACGGAAATGCCGATGAAATAAAGGCGGAATGTGACTGTCTTCTTAAAAAGAGAGCAGAAAAGCAACCCCTTGAATTTCCAAGTGCGGGAAGCACCTTTAAGAGATATCCGGGCTTTTTTACAGCACAGCTTATTGACGAATGTGGACTAAAAGGATTTACGATCGGTGGAGCACAGGTGTCTGAAAAGCACGCAGGCTTTATTATAAACCGCAGCGGCGCAACCGCTTCTGACGTACTATCACTCATTGAGCATATCAAAGGGGTTATAAGAGAAAAGCACGGCATAGATATCGAATGTGAAATACGATTTATTGGAGAAAAATAAAATGTCATTTTCCGAAAATGTAAAGGAAGAGCTTTTAAGACAACTTCCGAAAAAGACCTGCTGCAGAAAGGCATTTATTTTCGGCTTGCTTATAAATTCGGTGCCGAATGATGACGGAAGCATTACGTTTGAGAGCGAGCAGGAATGTGTTTGGAGTGCGGCGGCAGAAGTTTTGCGTGAGCAGTTCGGAAAAGAGCCGCAGATAAACGAAAAAAGAAGAATGGGGCGTATTAGGGTTGAAATCACCTTTTCTTCAAGGTCCGCATCGGAGCTTCTTTTGCGAGTTGCAGAGGCAGCTTCACTTTCGGGTGAGATAGGCTTTAGATGCGACGAATGTAAATTGTATTTTATGCGCGGCGTTTTTCTTTCTTCCGCAAGCGTTAGCGACCCCATGAAAAGCTATCATCTTGAATTCTCCATAAAAAACGCAATGATCGCAAGGCTCTTTTTCTCGGAACTTAGGACGGCAGGATTTGAAGCTAAAATTGCCAACAGAAAAAACGGTGTTGGGCTTTATTTTAAGGGGAGCGAGAGCATAGAGGATATCCTTACATACCTTGGGGCATCGAGAATGCTCTTTGAATGTATGAATGATAAGATTTTCAGAGATATAAGAAACGAGAGTAACAGACGGGCAAACTGCGAGGCGGGGAATATTGCAAAATCTGTTAATGCCGCACAGGATATGCTTGCTGCAATAAAAAAGATAGAGAGCGCAGGGCTTTTGCCCTCACTTCCCGACGAGCTTCGGGAAACGGCAAGGCTGAGAATGGAAAACCCGGAAGCGTCTTTTTCGGAGATCTGCTCTATGTTTCTGCCGCCACTTTCAAAATCGGGGCTTAGCCACAGATTTGCAAAGATAAAGAAATTTGCCGAGGATATTGGCGAAAAAAACAAATTGTAATTTGTAAGGAGAATTATGGCAAAGGATTTTGTTCACCTTCATTTTCACAGTGAATATAGTCTGCTTGACGGTGCTTGCCGCATAAAAGATATACCTGCGGCGGTGAAGGAATGCGGACAGAGGGCAATTGCGATAACTGACCATGGCAATATGTACGGTGCCGTGGCATTTTACCGCACCTGCAAATCCGAGGGGATAAAGCCGATAATAGGCTCAGAGGTCTATGTTGCGCCTGCTTCCAGATTTGAAAAGGCAAACACTGCCACAGAGGGTGCATATAACCATCTTGTACTCCTTTGCAAAAATGATGTTGGTTATCAGAATCTTATCTACCTTGTTTCAAAAGGGTTTACCGAGGGCTTTTTCTCAAAGCCCAGAATTGATATGGAGCTTCTCCGACAACATTCGGAAGGGCTTATTGCTCTTTCTGCCTGCCTTGCGGGAAGGATTCCGCGTCTTCTTCTTTCGGGATTCTACGAGGAAGCAAAAGCTCACGCTCTCCAAATGAAAGAGATTTTTGGAGAGGATTATTATATCGAAATTCAGAATCACGGAATAAGTGAGCAGAAGGAGATACTTCCGAGTCTTGTGTCTCTTGCCACTGAATGTGGTATCGGTCTTGTTGCAACAAACGATGTTCATTATCTGCGAAAAAGAGATGCGTATGCCCAAAAGGTGCTTATGTGTGTTCAGATGAATGCCACCGTTGATGACGATGTAAATACGGGTTTTGAAACGGACGAGTTTTATCTGAAAAGTGCAGATGAAATGGAAGCCCTTTTCGGTGAATACGAGGGAGCGATCGAAAATACCGTTAAAATTGCTGAAAAATGTAATTTCGATTTTGATTTTGATCATCTTTATCTGCCGACCTTCAAAACTCCTGACGGTAGCGATCCCGCAGAATATCTTTCTTCTCTTGCGGAAAAAGGGATGAAGAAAAAGGTCGATAGCGGACTTATCATTTTCGATGACGTGCATTGTGAGAAAGAATACAGAGAAAGAATGGCTTATGAGCTTTCCGTTATTGAAAGCATGGGATATTCCGAGTATTTTCTTATTGTTGCAGATTATATAAATTTTGCCAAGAATAAAAAGATCCCCGTAGGTCCGGGGCGTGGCTCGGGTGCGGGAAGCCTTGTTGCTTATCTCATTGGAATAACCGATGTGGATTCGATAAAATTTGATCTGCTTTTTGAGCGTTTTCTCAATCCCGAGAGAGTGAGTATGCCCGATATCGACGTAGATTTTTGCTATAACAGACGAGACGAGGTCATCGAATATGTTGCCGAAAAATACGGCAGAGATCATGTTTCTCAGATAATAACGTTTGGTACTCTTGCGGCAAGAGCGGCTGTCAGAGATGTTGGAAGAGCTTTGGGAATGCCATATTCAGAGGTTGACGGCATTGCGAAGCTCATTCCTCATGCCATCGGTATAACTCTTTCTGTTGCTATGAAGCTTCCGGAGCTTAAAAGGCTTTATGACGAATCCCCAAATGTAAGGAGACTTATAGACACTGCCCTTGCCATTGAGGGAATGCCCAGAAACGTCTCCATCCATGCGGCGGGAATAGTTATAACCGACAAGCCCATATGGAGCTACGTACCTCTTTCTCAGAGCAACGGTGCGGTCGTTACCCAATATGATATGGATACCATTGCTTCTCTCGGACTTTTGAAATTTGATTTTCTTGCTCTCCGTTATCTTACCATAATCGACGATGCTTGCCGCCAAATAAAGGAAAGCGAGCCTGATTTTGATATCGAAAAAATAAAGCTTGATGATAAAGAGACCTTTGAGCTTATTTCAAAAGGGCAGACTAAGGGCGTTTTTCAGCTTGAAAGCGGTGGAATGAGGGTAACTCTTCAAAATCTTCGCCCTGACTGTCTTGACGACGTTATCGCCGCAATAGCACTATATCGACCTGGACCCATGGAATCTATTCCCAAGTATATAGAATGCCGCCATAACCCCGAAAAGGTGGAATATAAGCTTCCACAGCTTGAAGGAATATTGAGTTCAACATATGGATGCGTCGTTTATCAGGAGCAGGTGATGAGCATTTGCCGTGAGGTTGCCGGATATAGCTATGGTCATGCGGATATAGTGCGTCGAGCAATGTCAAAAAAGAAAGCATCGGTAATTGCGGCAGAAAAGGAAAGCTTTATTTCCGGTGCGATTTCAAAAGGAATAGATGAAAATGACGCCGCTGAGCTTTTTGAGGAGCTTACAAGCTTTGCAAATTATGCTTTTAACAAGAGCCATGCTGCGGCATACGGCATTATTTCATATAGAACCGCTTATCTTAAGGCTCATTATCCCCGCCAGTATCTTGCGGCACTTCTTACAAGCGTTCTCGGAAGCCCCGAAAAGGTTGCGGAATATATAGTTGACTGCGGAAAGCTTGGAATAAATGTTCTGCCACCCGATATAAATGAGAGCGAGATGAATTTCCATGTGAGCGGAAAGGATATCCGCTTTGGACTTCTTGCGCTTAAAAATCTGGGAGTTCCTTTTGTTGATGCAATAGTAAAAGAAAGACGCTCCGGATCGTTCAGAAGCTTTGAGGATTTTGCCGAGAGAATGAGCGGTCAAAATCTTAACCGCCGCGGCGTTGAAATGCTTATAAAGGCAGGCACATTTGATAATTTGGGAGTGAACCGAAGATCTCTTATGATAAGCTTTGAGGAGATCCTGGATAAAATTCAAAGCAAAAACAGGATGAATATATCGGGGCAGCTTGATATGTTTTCGGCGGTTCCCGATTCGGGAGCTGTTTCATATGTATATCCCGATCTTCCCGAATATTCGATGCGTGAGCTTCTTTTGCTCGAGAGAGAAAGCTCGGGAATGTATTTTTCGGGGCATCTTCTTGACGGATTTTCAAAGCACATTGAGTCTCTTTCACCGAGCAGCATGGAGGAAATAGCGTCTCTCGGAAATGAGGATAACGAAATTGACGAAGCTCCCGATTATAAAGACAGACAGCCTGTTCGCCTTTGCGGAATAGTAACCTCGGTAACCAGAAAGACCACCAAAAATGGCGATACGATGGCGTTTTTCACACTTTCCAATAAATATAGTGAGCTTGAATGTATAGTGTTTGCAAAGCAGTATGCGCTTCTTTCACCATATGTAGCGGAGGATGAGGCAATTTTCGTTATGGGCAATCTCTCTATAAGAGAGGATGAAAAGCCAAAGGTCATAGTGTCATCTCTTGAGAGACTTTTGGAAAATTCCCGTTATGCAGAAAAAACGAATAAAGCCGCTGCAAACTCCTATACCGAAGCATCAAGGGCGGAGAGCGGGGAAAGGACAGAAAGGAAGCTTTTTATAAGAGTTCCCGATCTTGAATGTGAGGAATATAAAAAAGCAGCGAATCTGATAGATATTTTTGATGGGCCTGTTCAGACGGTGTTCTATGATAGCTCAAAGGCAAAATATCAGACCTATGGCACGGGTGCATTTGTGGATGATTTTCTTATTGAACAGCTTAAAAATATAATTGGAGAAGAAAATGTCGTTTTGAAATGAATTTTATATGGGGACTGTCGCTTTTCTGCGGTCAGTCCCCGTATCGTTTAACCAACATTTGAGAGTATTTTTGTGATCCCGAAAGACGGCTGTTGAGATAAGGACTTCGATGAGATCTGTACTTGCGGTTGTAAGCTGTTCTTTTTCCAAGATAGCTTTTGAATCTTTTACCTTTGTTGGATAATAGAAAACAAGAATGAGTCACGATGCCACTGCAAAGAAAAATGACCGAAAAAATGCTATTCTGTCGAGTCATTTACAGCTGACAACTTCGTTTTTCACAATGCAGATGAGTCCATTGAGCAGAAAGGCTTTATTAAGCAAAAATCAAATGTATGTAAAATTTTGCTTGGAACTATTGCGTTTTGGAACAAAATACATTATACTTAATTCGTAACTATTCTGAAAGAGAGGTTTAATATGGGTTCTATACTGGATTTTTGGTACCAGATGACGGCAAATCCGCTCTTGTTTATTGCAGTAACTCTGACTCTTGGCGTTATTCTTGTAAACGGCTGGACGGATGCCCCAAACGCTATTGCCACTTGTGTGACAACAAGGTGTATGCAGCCGAGGGCGGCAATACTTATGGCGGCGGTCTTCAATTTTCTCGGCGTTTTCTTTATGACGATGATAAATGCCACGGTTGCTGAGACTATCACAAAAATGGTGGATTTCGGAAATGATCCGGACAAAGCGATCATTGCTCTTAGTGCAGCACTTTTCGCTATCGTTCTCTGGGCAACTCTTGCTTGGGTATTCGGAATTCCCACAAGCGAGAGCCATGCGCTTATTGCAGGTCTTACGGGAAGTGCCATTGCTCTTCACGGCAGCTTTGACGGCGTAAACGGCAGCGAATGGGTCAAGGTTTTTTACGGAATCGTGATCTCAGTCGTGCTTGGATTTGGTCTTGGATGGTTCGTGTGCAAGTTCGTTACGAAGATATTTTATAAGGCAAACAGGCAAAAGACCGAGGGCTTTTTCAGAGGAGCCCAGATCGTTGGAGCGGCTTCAATGGCGTTTATGCACGGAGCTCAGGACGGTCAGAAATTTATGGGAGTTATTCTTCTTTGCGTTTATATGTCGAGAGGACAGGCACTCCCATCGGATATAACCATTCCGATATGGCTCATGGTGATCTGCTCGGTTGTTATGGCTCTGGGAACTGCAATGGGCGGTAAAAAAATAATAAAATCTGTTGGAATGGATATGGTTAAGCTTGAAAAATATCAGGGCTTTTCAGCAGATATCGCAGGTGCGATCTCTCTGCTTTTCTGTTCTGTTTTCAGCCTTCCCGTTTCAACGACCCATGCAAAAACAACATCCATTATGGGTGTTGGTGCTGTAAAGAGAGCATCTGCTATCAATTTTGGAGTCGTGAAGGAAATGGTTCTCACATGGATATTGACGTTCCCGGGATGCGGACTTGTTGGCTTTCTTATGACGAAGCTTTTTATGATAATTTTTATTTAAGGAGATATAAAAAATGGCAAAGGGCGATAAATTTTATTTTGAAAATCTGGAAAAATGCACTGCTATTGCAAAAGATGCTGCAGAATATCTTGTTGAGTGCTTGAAGGACTATTCACCTGATAACATAGGCAAAATGCTTGATAAAATGCATGAGATCGAACATAGCGCAGATATGAAGAAGCATGAGATGACTGAGGCACTTGCAAAAGCATTTGTAACCCCCATTGACAGAGAGGATCTGGATATGCTCAGCAGAATTCTTGATGATGTTGTTGATATCATAGAAGAGCTTTTGCAGAAGTTTTATATCTACGATATAAAAATTATCCGTCCCTCGGCGATTGTTCTTGCCGAAAGGCTTGTAAGATCCTGCGAGCTTCTTTGCTCGGTAATGGGCGAATTTGAAAACTTTAAAAAGTCAAAAAAACTGCGTTCGCTTATCATTGAGATAAATGATGTTGAAGAAGAATGTGACAAAATTTATCTTTCCTCAATGAGAGAGCTTACAGTTACCTCAAAGGATGCTCTTGAAACTATTTCCTGGCGCAAGATATATGAAATTTTTGAGGAATGTGCAGACGCATGCGAGCATGTAAGTGATTGCATTGGCTCTGTGATAATGAAAAATACCTAATAGTTTTTGAATATTTTTAGCGATAAATATTATTTAAAGCAAAGCAAAAACCAAGGCTTACGCCTTGGTTTTTGCTGTTTTGTGAAAAATTATTTTCTTTCCTTGATCTCTTCTGTGATCTTTACGATGAATTCGTCAAGGGACATAGTCTCTGTTGTGCCGGTGTCACGGTTACGAACCGAAATATTACCCTCCTCCGCTTCCTTCTGACCGATGATGAGCATATAGGGAACTCTGTCGATGACCTGTGCCTCTCGGATCATATATCCGATCTTTTCGTTTCTGTTGTCAAGCTCACATCTGACCTTTGCCGCACGAAGAGCCTCATATACCTTTTCGCCGTATTCAGCACACTTTTCGGAAACGAGAAGTACCTTTGCCTGAACGGGTGCGAGCCATGTGGGGAACTTTCCTGCAAAATGCTCCGTAAGAACGCCGATGAAGCGTTCAATAGAGCCAAAGCAAACTCTGTGGATCATGATAGGTCTTTGTTTTTCACCCTTGTCGTCTGTATATTCAAGTCCAAAATTGATAGGCATTTGGAAGTCAAGCTGAATAGTACCGCACTGCCATGTTCTGCCGATAGAGTCTTCCAGATGGAAGTCTATCTTCGGTCCGTAGAATGCGCCGTCACCCTCGTTGATAGTGTAGGGAAGTCCAAGCTTTTCAAGGGCGTTTATAAGACCGTTCGTTGCTGCAGACCAATCTTCGTCACTGCCCATGCTGTCTTCAGGTCGTGTTGAAAGCTCAACGCTGTATTTGAAGCCGAATTTTTCATACACTTCATTGATAAGATGAACGACATTAACGATCTCGTCGGTGATTTGATCGCGACGCATGAAGATATGAGCATCGTCTTGTGTGAAGCAACGAACGCGGAAAAGTCCGTGAAGCGCACCCTTAAGCTCATGTCTGTGAACAAGGCCAAGCTCACCCGCTCTTATGGGAAGATCTCTGTAAGAATGGAGATCGCTACGATATACCATAACTCCGCCGGGGCAGTTCATAGGCTTAACGCAGTATGTTTCCTCGTCGATGGTGGTTGAATACATATTGTCCTTATAGTGATCCCAGTGTCCGCTGGTCTCCCAAAGGTGGCGGTTCATAATAAGGGGGGTCTGGATTTCGACGTAATCCTCTCTTGTGTGTATCTCTCTCCAATAGTCGATGAGGGTGTTCTTAATGAGCATTCCTTTTGGCAGGAAGAAAGGAAAGCCGGGAGCTTCTTCGCTAAACATAAAGAGCTTCATTTCCTTGCCTATCTTTCTGTGGTCTCGCTTTTCCGCCTCCTCAAGGAATTTAAGATATTCGTCAAGTTCTGCCTGCGAGGGGAATGCAATGCCCTTGATACGAGTAAGCATCTTATTGTTCTTATCATTCTTCCAATATGCACCGGACTGATCCATAATCTTGAATGCCTTAAGTGCCTTTGTATAGCAGATATGAGGACCAACGCACATATCTATATAGTCGCCTTGCTGATAGAAGGTTATGGTAGCATCCTCATCAAGGTCTCCAATATGCTCGACCTTATAGATTTCGCCTCGTTCTTCCATAAGCTTGATAGCTTCTTCACGGGGAAGAGAAAAGGGCTTTATTGGAAGATTTTCTTTTGTGATCTTTTTCATTTCTTTTTCAATGCTCTGAAGATCTTCTTCTGTGAGCTTTGTTTCTCCCAGGTCCACATCATAGTAGAACCCCTTTTCGTTTGCGGGGCCGTAAGCAAATTTCGCCTCGGGGTAAAGGTGGCTTATAGCCTGTGCCATGATGTGTGCGGCACTGTGACGGAGTATATGAAGCTCCTCCTCGGGAGCACATTCTGCCACGTGACCGTCGTTGTAAATGACTTTCATTTTTTTCTCCTTTTATTTATACAAAAATTTTTGAAGCAAATAAAAAACACCCAAAGCGGCAAACAATGCCGACAAGGGTGCAAGAACACGGTTCCACCTTGATCTTTAACTCAAGAGCCTTTAACGCAGGAGGACGGCAATGCTTTTCAAAAACATGATTTTGTGCATTGCGGCTCGGGAACGGTCTTCGTCAAAGGGGCGTAAGGGACTCACAGCATCTGCCCCTCTCTCTGAACGGCTTTCCTTTGCTTACTCTTTCCTTCAAAGCCTTTATCGTTATAATTATATCATTATTTTCCCCGCTTGTCAAGAGTTTTTTTAAACATGACGGCAAGCGGAAGATCGTGATGGTTAAAAAATCCTAGATATTTGTTCATAAATTTTGGTGGATATTTTAAATCAATCATTATCGTGGGTATCATGTAACGAAAAAATATATATAATTTTTTCTGTATTGATTTTTTTTGTGAAACATCTTGAAAATACATGAATTTTCTTGTATAATGTGTTAAATTCAAAGTAAGAAGGTCGAGAAAATGGATATCAAAAAAGAATCATTAAAGAAACATTATGAATGGAATGGAAAGATTGAGGTAGTTTCAAGATGCCCCATTGAGAGCCGCGAAGACCTTTCGATTGCATATACTCCCGGAGTTGCCGAGCCATGTCTCGAAATAAACAAGGATTATGAAAAATCCTTTGAACTTACCCGCCGCTCAAATCTTGTTGCGGTGGTGACGGACGGAACTGCGGTCCTTGGTCTCGGTGATATTGGACCGGAGGCGGGAATGCCCGTTATGGAAGGAAAATGTGCACTTTTCAAGAGCTTTGCGGATGTTGATGCGTTCCCTATCTGCGTCCGCTCAAAGGATGTTGACGAGATAGTTCGCACCATATATCTCATCTCGGGCAGTTTTGGGGGCATAAATCTTGAGGATATCAGCGCACCCCGCTGCTTTGAAATCGAAAAAAAACTTAAAGAAATTTGCGACATTCCCGTTTTCCATGACGACCAACACGGAACAGCTGTCGTCGTGGCGTCCGCTCTTATAAATGCTATCAAGGTAGTGAAAAAGGATATAAAAAAGGTCAAGGTAGTAATCAGCGGTGCAGGTTCTGCGGGAATTGCCATCGGGAAGCACCTTATGAATATCGGCGTTGAAAATCTTACCATGGTTGACCGATTCGGCATCATTTGCGAGGGCATGGAGGGGCTTAATAATGTTCATGCGGAGATCGCAAGAATCACAAACCGTGAAAAAAAGATGGGAACTCTTGCTGACGCAATGAAAGGAGCGGACGTTTTTGTGGGGGTTTCCGCACCGGGCATCGTTAGCGAGGAAATGGTAGCTTCAATGGCAGAGGATCCCATTGTTTTCCCTATGGCGAATCCAACCCCCGAGATAATGCCCGACTTTGCCAAAAAAGCAGGAGCAAGGATAGTTGGAACGGGACGCTCTGATTTTTCTAACCAGATAAACAACGTTCTTGCTTTTCCCGGAATTTTTCGAGGTGCTCTCGGCTGCCGTGCAAGCTGTATAAACGAAGAAATGAAGATCGCAGCATCCTTTGCCATTGCCTCTCTTATTTCAGATGATGAGTTGAATGAAGAAAATATTATAGTATCCGCTCTTGACCATCGAGTTTCGACGATCGTTGCCGAGGCTGTTATGAAGGCTGCAAGAGAGACGGGCGTTGCAAAAAAATAATTATTTCTGAATATGGGCTGATCCACATTTTTTGTGGATCGGTCTTTTTTTGTAATTATTTTTCCTTCTTACGAATAGTATTTATCGGGGGAGTGATTTTGATGCAAAAAAACAGCAACAATGCTTTGCCGCCATTGCTTCTTAGGGGTTTGCCGATGAAGGTGCTATGTGATTATGAAAGGATTTTGAGAAAAGCCGGTGGCAATGCAGAGGAGATAAGGCTCAGGTGCGGAAGAAGGAGTGAGTTCGTTTTTTCGGGGACAAGCTATCTCGGATCTTCTGTTCCCGATGAAAAGGAGCTTCGAGAGTGTTTTTATAAGCTCTGTGGCGGCTCTGTTTATGCTCACAGCGATGAGATCTGCTATGGAGGGATGAGAGCAGAGGGAGGAATAAGGGTAGGTGCTTGCGGCAGAGCGGTGGTAAGGAGCGGAAAGGTAGAGGCTGTTCATGATATAACTTCGCTGAATATTCGTTTGCCATGTACTTTTTTGCCCGATATCGGGGAACTTGGCGGGATAATTTCCGAAAAGGGAACCGGTGTTTTGCTTTTTTCAAAGCCGGGGGTTGGAAAAACAACTTTTCTGAAAGCGATAGCGAGAGATATTTCGGGAAAATACGGAAAAAGAGTGGCTCTCATAGATAGCGGCGGAGAGCTTTCTGCGGGGCTTGACGGAGAGAATCTGAAGCTCGACATTCTCGAAGAATACCCAAGGGGTGTTGGTATAGAGATAGCCATAAGAGCCTTGAATCCACAGTTTATTATTTGTGATGAGATAGGCTCGAAAGGGGAAGCGGCGGCATTGCTTTCAGCAAGAAACTGCGGAGTTCCGATAATTGCCAGTGCCCACGGAGAAAACCTTAACGAGCTGATTTTGCGAGAGGGAATAGCAGAGCTTCACAGTGCGGGGATATTTGGCAGCTATCTTAAGCTTGAAAGAAATGAGGGGGAGACAAAATGTTTTTGCAAAATGATAAGCAGAGAGGATATTTAAAAAGTATATGACGGCAGTTAAGATCGTCGGTGCTCTGTTATTGATCTCAGCAGCATTGCTTTGGGCTTTTATGCATTATTTTGCGGAGAAAAGAAGGCTCAATATGCTTCGCTTTTTTTCGAGTCTTGCTTTTGAAATAAAAAGGCAGATAAAAATGCTTGATATGCCTATTGAAAGAATAATTGAAAGTATTGATATGTGCGGTATAGATGATGTTTTAAAGGTGCACCCCGAAAAAATAGATATTTCTTTTCTGTCTGCGCTTGCAGAAAGGGAGCTTTATACTGAAGATGCCCGAAAGGCACGGGAATTTTTCTCAGGACTTGGCAGAAATTTTAGAGATGAGGAAATACAAAGGTGTGCATATTATTCGGATTTTCTATCCGAGTCCCTTACAAAAAGGGAGGAGGAATACAGTGCAAAATGCAGGATGTATTTTACTGTTTCTCTCTGCATGGCTCTTGGATTTATCATTCTGATAATTTAAATCTGAAAGGAAATTTAACGGTATGGATGTTTCGCTGGTTTTAAAGGTTGCGGGAATGGGACTTCTTGTTTCAGCGGCTGCGCAGATACTCGGTAAAAGCGGAAGGGACGAGCAGGCGATGCTTGTGACGGTATCCGGAATAATAGTTGTACTCCTGATGCTTGTTGGCGAGGTGGGAACGCTTTTTGAAAGCGTGAAAACGGTGTTTGGTCTGTGAATGTGCTTAGAATATGCGGCGTTGGAATTCTCTGCCTTTCGGCTTTGATGTGTGTAAAAAATCTGCGCGAGAGCTATTCCTTCGTGCTTCGGGCTGCCTGTGGGATTCTATTTTTTGGAATCGGTATTTCTATGCTGTCTCCCATAATATCTTTTTTCAGTGAGGCGGCAAGAGAGGGCGGACTTTATGAATACGGAGAGGTCATTTTAAAGGCTCTCTGCATTGTTTTTCTTGTGAAGATAACATCAGTAACTGCCATCGAATGTGGAGAGAGCGGACTTGCTCGGTCTATTGAAAATGTTGGTAGGTTAGAGCTTTTGTTGCTGGCTCTTCCGCTAATTGAGAGGATACTTTCAGCATCAAAGGAGCTTCTAACATGGTAAAGGCTTTAAAAATAGCATTTTTTATTCTTCTTGTTGCCGTTTCTTTTTCTTTCAGTGCCAAAGGAGTAGAATACGGATTAGAATATAAGAACTTTACAAATGAGATACCTGACGATATTAGCGGACTCCTTCCCGAGGGGATTTTTTCGGAAAATGAGGAGGAGCGATTTCGTGGTGTTGAAAAACTGACATCACCCCAATATATATTTGGTCTTATTCTCGATCATCTTGGCTTTTATATGGTGGATATGCTTAAGATGCTTGCGCGTCTTTTGGCACTTATACTTCTCTCAGCACTTGCACATTCGATCTTTGAGGGAAATGGTGACGAGGCTCTTCGGAAGCAGTTTTCGCTTTGTACTTCCATGGCGTTTGCGTTGGCGATAATATACGAGCAGTGGAATGCCATGGGGATGGTTCGGGATTTTATTGATCGGCTTTTGGCACTTGTCAATTCAATGATTCCTTTGATGGGAGTGATTTATGCGGCAGGGGGAAACACCTATGCGGCAAGTGCGGGTACTGCTTCTCTTGGTTTTTTCCTTGCAATATGCGAAAATTTTCTTGGAAAAACGCTCATGCCGATAGTTGGTATATGCCTTGCATTTGCCCTTTGCTCTGCTTTTTCAAAAAAACTTTCTGCCTCTGAGCTTTCAGCTTGCTTCAAAAAGACATATACCTTTGGAATAGGGCTTGTCGTTGCTATAATGTCGCTTGTTATGGGAGTGCAGAATCAGCTTGCCTCAAAGGCTGACAGCTTTGGCGCAAGAGCCGCAAAACAAGCAATCTCCAGCTTTATTCCCGTTGTCGGCGGAACAGTGGGGGATTCATACAGAACGGTTGCAGCAAGTATAGAATATATAAGAGGCTATACGGGAGGAATAGCCATTGCCGTGATATTGATAATGCTTTTGCCAACTCTCATTTCTCTCATTTTGGGAAGAAATGTTTTGGGTATCAGCTCATCTGTTTCAAAAATGCTTGGGTGCGATAGAGAAGGGGCTTTTCTCTCCGAGATAGGTGATATTTACGGATATCTTCTGGCGGTCTGTGCCATGTGCTCGGTGATATTTATATATGCACTCACTCTTTTTGTGAGATGCAGTGCGGCGATAGGAGGATGAGATGAAAGATTATATTTTTTCTATAATATCTTTTTCGGCTCTCGGTACAGCTTCACTGGGGTTGCTTCCTGTGGGGGAGGGAGTAATAAAAAAAGCCTTTACTCTTTTGCTCTCTCTCATAATGATACTCGTCATCGGAGCACCCTTGGTGTCCTTCGTAAAAAAATATGACAACTCGGCTTTTTCGGAAATATTGAGCATTGAAACATATTCATATGAGGACGCATGGCTCGAAACCCTTGGAGATATTACAAAAAAGGAAGCGGATGAAGCGATAGTGCGTCTTGTTTCGGACGAATATTCACTGGATGAGGATGAGATAAGGGTTGATTGTACCTTGAAAAAAGCTGAAAACGCCTTTTCTCTTGATAGCGTTGAGGTGTTTCTTTCCGGAAAGGGACTATTGATAAATCCGGGAAGGGTGGAGAGCTTTTTGAATAAAAAATTGGGTTGCGGGTGCAAGGTAAGATGAGGTGAAAAAATGTTGAAGATTCAGTTTAAAAAATGGATTGTAATCGTCCTTTGCGCGATTCTCGGAGTCTTTCTTTTGACATTTGATTTTTCTATGGCGGCAGGCAGTGCCGAGAAAATTGAAGAGCAGAAGATAAAGGCACTTTGCGAGAGAGTGGATGGAGCGGGCGAGGTCACTGTTGCAGTTTCGATAGATGGAGAAAAAATCAGCGGTATCGGCGTTGTTTGCACGGGTGGAGATGATCCCGATGTTGCACACAGATTGCTTTCCCTCATTTCCGCATCCTGCAATGTGCCTAGCAACAGGATTTATATTACATATTCAAAAAAAGATATGCCTTAACAGTCATAAATAAGAATCATCATCCATACTATATACCAAGAAACAAATAACGGAGGATATTATTATGAAACTAAATGAAGCATGGAAAAAGACAAAGGAATTGGTTCTTAAGATTGGTAAGAAAAACGCCATGATCGCTTGCAGCGTTCTTCTTATCGGAGCGGCAATATTGCTCAACATTATTCTTTTCGGCTCTGCAGATAGCAAAGATGGCTTTGATTACTCTGCTGCAGTTGGAATGGACGGGGGAAATACCGAGACCGATGCTGTGAACGATAATGCAGACGGCGAAGTGGACAAATATTTTTCAACCTCTCTTATAAACCGTAAGAGAGCCAGAGACGAGGCGATGGAGGTTCTTCAGAGCGTTGCTTATAACGAGGAGGCGGATGATGCATCAAAAGAGAAGGCACTTGCGGCGATCGGACAAATAGCGGCGGATATGGAAAACGAGAGCAATATCGAGGCTCTTGTTGTTTCAAAGGGCTTTGAGCAGTGCGTTGCGGTAGTGAGCGGGGGTACTGTCAGCGTTATAGTCAATGGAGATGAACTTCTTGACACACAGATATCGCAGATAAACGAGATCGTTTATGAGCAGACGGGAATACTTCCTGAAAATATAAAAATCATAAGCAAATAAGCTTTTAAAGAGCAAACATAGCAAAACGGAGCCAATTCACGTTTAAGTGAGTCGGCTCCTTTTCGGTAAATAGAAATTTGTCGGTGAGTTTGTGTTTGTTTATCATTCAACAACAGCATAAAAAGCCAAGGAATGATCAACTCCTTGACTTTTTATGCTCTATTTATTATCAAACCAAGTTTTGCCGATGCTTGCTTTTGCCAAAAGCGGAACACCGAGTGAAATTGCATTTTCCATGCATTCCTCAAGTATACTTGCAGCTTCCTCTGCACATTCCCGATGAGCTTCAAGAATAAGCTCGTCATGGACCTGAAGGATAAGTCTTGCATCTATACCCCTTTCCTTCAGTCTGTCGCCGGTATTTATCATGGCGATTTTTATAATGTCGGCGGCAGTACCTTGAATGGGGCTGTTTTTGGCAACTCGCTCTCCAAAATTTTTGAGATTCTTATTCTGCTGAGCAAGCTCCGGAATATATCTTCTTCTGCCGAAAAGGGTCGTTACATATCCCCTCTCATAAGCTTCGGAAACTATGTTATTTAGATATTCGCAAACCGCTGGGTAGCTCGAAAGATAACTTTCGATATATTTTTTAGCCTGAGTGCGAGTGATTCCGAGATCCTCTGCAAGAGAAAACTCTCCCATTCCGTAAACAATGCCAAAATTTATTGCCTTTGCTCGCTTTCTCATTTCGCTCGTTACCACCTCAGGGCGCACTCCGAAAACGGTTGCGGCGGTTGAAGTGTGTATATCCGTGCCTGAAGTAAACGCACGAATCATTGCCTCGTCCCCCGAAATTGCTGCAAGAACTCTCAGCTCAATTTGGGAATAATCGGCATCAATAAGCCTATAATCTTCATTTTTCGGAATGAAGAATTTTCGAAGCTCACGCCCAAGCTCGGTTCTTATCGGGATGTTCTGAAGATTTGGTTCGCTTGATGAAAGTCTGCCCGTAACCGTGCCGGTTTGATTGAAGCATGAATGGACCTTTCCTTCCGTGTCAGCAACCTTGAAAAAACCGTCAACATAAGTCCCTTTTAGCTTTGAGACCTTTCTGTATTCAAGGATATCATCGACGATGGGATGACTCTTGCGTAGCTTTTCGAGAATTTCAGCATTGGTTGAATATCCTCCGGTTTTTGTTTTTTTCTCTGCAGGAAGTCCGAGTTTTTCAAACAGAATCTTTCCGAGCTGTGATGGGGAATTTATGTTAAATTCCTCACCTGCGGAAAAATAGATCCTGTTTTCAAGGTCTGAAAGGAGTGCGGAAAGCTTTTCTCCGTATTCACGAAGTCCCTTTATGTCGATTCTGAATCCGTTTATCTCCATTTCTGCAAGATGTGCGGCAAGGGGCATTTCAATGTGATAGAGGAGACGTTCTGCCTCGGGTATCTCCTTAAGCTTTTCGGATATTTTTTTATAAACAGAATATATTATCTGCGCTTCAGAGCCATTTGGTATGGCGACGACATTCATATACTCTAGGGCGAGGCGGGGAAGGTCAAAGGAGGAGGCGGGATTGAGCACGTATGCGGAAAGCATGATATCATGATGAACGTTCCTATATTCTATGCCTTCTTCGTGAAGCTTTTTATAGAGGGATTTCGAATCGTAGGTTACAATTTTCCTTTCACTTGCGAGGAGGGAAGTGATAAGAGAAATGTCGCCTTTGATAACTACGGTCTTTTTGCCGTCAAAAATCGAAACGTCATCCCCTGCGTAAAGGGCGACGGTGCTTCCTTCGAGCTTTTCCAAATAATCAGCTCCTGCGATGATTTTTTCACATTCAGTTATTTCCTTTACGGGGACGGCAGAGGAATCAAGCCCAAATCTTTTTATAAAACTTGAAAACTCAAATTTTGTAAATAGCTCGGTGAGCTTTTCTTTGTCAAAACCCGTGTTTGCAAGATCGTTGAGCTTTATACCAAGTGGCACGGAGCAATTTATTCTTGCAAGGTTCAGTGAAAGATATGCGCTATCCTTTCCGTCTTGCAGTTTCTTTTTTACCGAGGGGGTATGCACAGCAGTCTCCAGTGTTTCGTAGACTCCGTCAAGCGATCCATGCTCTGCAATGAGCTTAAGGGCTGTTTTTTCGCCTATTCCGGGGACACCCGGGATATTGTCCGAGGAATCCCCCATAAGTGCCTTTACATCAACGAAAACTGCAGACGAAACACCGTATTTTTCTCTGAATTTTTCCTCATCCATCGTGACGGTATCCGTGTTTGTTGCAAGAAGCACCTTTACCATGCCGTCTTCGGATATGAGCTGGAGAGAATCGCGGTCGCCGGTGAGAATATATGCAGCGATTTCCTCATTATGTGCAGCACTTGCAAGTGTGCCAAGGATATCGTCTGCCTCATAGCCCTCTTTTTCGATAACGGTAAAGCCCATTGCACGGCAAATATCCTTCGAATAAGGAAGCTGGAGTGAAAGCTCCTCCGGCATAGGCTTTCTGCCGGACTTGTAATTTGCAAACATCATGTGCCTGAAGGTTGGTGCTTTTAGATCAAAGGCAACCGCAGTATAGTCCGGCTTAACTGCCTCAAGCTGCTTTGCAAGTATATTTACTATGCCGAAAAGGGCATTTGTTGGAAGTCCGTCCTTGTTTGTAAGAATCCTGACCCCGTAATAAGCTCTGTTGAGTATGCTGTTTCCATCAACGACAAGTAATTTTTTCATTTTTACATTTTCCTTTGTAAAAGAGGGTGGCTGTGGGCCACCCTCGCTATTTTATTATAAATTATTCAGCGGGTATATTCTCTGCTTCCGTAAGAAGTCCCTTTGCATCTATGGCAATTTTCGATTCCGAGATTTTGATGAGATTATCTATAATTTTTGTTCCTTCTTCTGTTCCCGCAGCAAGCCTTGTAACAGCTTTGTCCTGAATGCAGGGCAGACAGGAAATGGTAGGCTCATAATTTACAGCATATCTTGTCTGTGTATAATCGAAATGTGAATCTGTTGTACTTGCTGTGTTGTATACGATGTCTTTTGTGAAGTTTATCTCCACCAGAAGTGCTTCATGCCTGTCGGTTTCGTACCAGAAATTACCTATTCCATATATTATGGGTTTTCCTTCATAATATTCGATGGACTGCATGATCGCAGATTTTGTTCCTATGACTATATCAGCACCGGATTTTATAAAGCTGTGAGCAAGAACTGCTTGTGATGCTTCGGGATTTGCGTTCGTTCCGTTTTCCCAATCTGTATAAACGATAACATAGTCAGCGTTTTCCGCAGCGTTGCTTATCATTGCATTGAAATAGGTGGAGTTCGTGGAATAAATAAGCCCCGGTGTCTTTGTACCTGCCTCAGGTGCCATGGTATTGTCCGTTTTGGTCTGGACCGCAGCAACTATTGCTATTTTTCTTCCGCATGCGAGAATATATCTGGGAGTTCTCGCATCCTCGAGGTTCTTTCCGCCGCCAATATAGCTGATCTTATTAAGCTCAAGTGCATTGAGAGTATCTGTCAAGCCACTTGCAGAATAATCAAAGATTCTGTCATTAGCAATATTTACAAGATCTATACCAAGCGTTCCCAAAACAGTTACATTTTCGGCGGATGAGCCGTGTCTCCATTTGTTATCAATCGGCTGGCTGCCAGAAGAAATGAACGGACTTTCAAGGTTGACGCAGAAAAGATCTGCACCGAGCATCTTTTCGGAAAGCTCAGATGAAAAAGCAGCCTCCAAAAGATTCGTTCTGTTCCTTGAATGAACCACTAGCGGAGACCACCAATGCTTTTTGGTGGTATCAAGGTTGATATCGCCCGCAAAGGTGATGGTAAGCTCGTTTTCCGCATTTTGGATCTCTATATAGTTGTAGTCTTCAAAATTTTCGTAGGTAAGATCATAAAGTGCATGAAGTGTATAGCCACAAAGCTCTTCCCACATAGCATCTGAATATTCTGTATCTTCAAGATACTCGCAAATTCTGTCGCAGATATCGTCTCTAATATTCTCGATGCAGTACTCGATTATATCAACATCTATTGGTCTTATGGAGTCAACCTTTCCAATGACGTTCAGTGCTTCGTCTATCGTTTTCGGTGCTTCCAAAACCTGATTTATCCTTGCAGTATCAATGGTTTCAAGGTCATTTTTAAGATTATTTGTGTAATTCGTGAGTGCAAATTTATAGAAAAGTGCAAGAACCGCAACCAAAAGCAGTGTTGTCAAGATATTGAACACAGGGCTACGGAGCAGATTATTTTTACGACGCATCTTATTTCCTCCGAAAAGCGTTATTATGACATACAACACATATTATAACATAAGGAAGCGTGTCCTGTCAATACATATTTTAATATTACTCTTTCCATCTTGCATATTTTTGGACATTTTTGTTGAAACACAACAAAATTTTTATTTTTTTTTTGTTGAAAAATAATTGAGAAACTTACTTAAAAGTGGGAAAAAAGTATTGACTTTTTTTGGTGGTTAATGTATAATATTTAAATAGATAGTTCTTTAACCATTATTTTGTATTTTTGACGCCGAAAAAAGCGTCCGAAAATAAATATTTTCACACTGAAAGGAAACACAAAATGAAAATTAAACGCATTATGGGTCTAGTTCTCGCAGTTCTTATGGTTGTATCGACCTTTTCGGTTGGTGCGTTCGCTGAAGAGCAGACTCAACAGGAAACAGAATCGACCATTGTCAACGGCGAACTCATTGACGGCTGGGAGAGTGGTGGTAAGTTCAATGTAACAGCCCAAAATCTTTGGGAATTCAACCGAACAACGGGCGTTCTTACGATCAGATCCAATACAAATAGCCCTTGGGACTGGAATGAAACAGGTAAGATTTCTGCTTCGGACAGCCTGAAGCAATATGCTTCTGAGATTGAGGAAATTGTTCTCGTTGGTAATATTTCAAAATTTACTAAAGAGGCATTTAAAGGTTTAACCAACCTTAAGAAACTCACAATTACGGAGATCATTCAGGTAGATAATGCAGCTTTTGATGATTGTCCCAATATTGAAACGATTTGTGTAACCGGCAGTGTTGAAATTCCCGGTGTTCTTGATTTCTCAACTATTGTAGGCTCTAGTGCTAACGGTCTTAACAGTTTCTCAAAATCTAACGTATTTAACAGCAGTACTAAAGCAACGGGTGTCATTCTCAGTGATATATATTCCTCAACAGCTCCTTTGAGGAAGGGTTATCTCCCTGATAATATCCAAACTATCTATGGCTCAAGCGAGTATCTTGAAACATTCTGCGAAGCTAACGAACTTGAGTTCGTTCCTTTTGGAAAGACATCCAACAAAGCTGTTGCTTGGACTATAAAAAATGGTGTGATGACCATTATTGGTAATGGTGCTATTTCTGATCTTGGTACAAAGATTAGTGCTTATGCAGAGGAAGTTACGCAAGTAGTGATTCCCGAAACTATCACAGAGATCGGTGACGGTGCATTCGCTGCTCTCACAAACCTTGTTTCTGCTAAATTCACAGGAAATTCTCCTGTTGTGGCTGAAAATGCTAAGCCCTTTGGCGATAGAGATGCAAGCTTCAAGGTGATTGCTTCCGAAGGCGCAGAAGGCTTTGAGGGTGAAACATGGAACGGATATGTACTTGAGCTTCTCACATATGTAAGCGGAGATGCAAACGGCGACTCAGTTGTCGACATTTACGACGCAATCATTCTTGAGCAGAGTCTTGCCGGTTGGCAGGTTGAGATTGATGATCAGGCTGCCGATTGTAACGGTGACGGCGAGGTTGACATTAACGATGCACTTCTTCTTAAACAGCATCTTGCAGGTTGGAAAGTTGAATTTGCAGGACCTTCTGCTCCTTAAAAATTCTGCATGTGCTAATAACGTCGAACAGCTCGTTTTATGTGACAGCGAGTTGAAAGACCACAAGGTGATTTAATTAACATTTTTTGGGCGGCTTGGGAACGAGCCGCCTTTTTTTCAAGATCCGATCGTTCCTCTTTAATTTACTTACATATGTAAAAAACATATTAAGAACTCAAAGATAACGATGTTTGAAGTGGGAGATTATATCAGCACCACTGTTTGTTCTTGCAAATGAAAAACACAGGACTGCCGCTTTTTTGCGACAGTCCCTTTTTTGAATAATTATTAAGATATAACTTTCAAAAAATGATTTTTATAGGCATTCGATGAGTTGTCCGACTCACCCGACGCCAAAAATCTAAATTTTAGGAGGATAGAGGATAAATTACTTTGTTTTGTTGGAGTTTTCGTAGGACTCGATCATCTTCTTAACCATCTGACCGCCGATAGACCCTGCCTGACGGGAAGTGAGGTCGCCGTTATAGCCCTGAGAAAGGTTAACACCTACCTCGCTTGCAGCTTCCATCTTGAATCTTTCCATTGCTTCCTTTGCTTCGGGAACGAGTGTCTTACCACTTGCCATTGTGTTTCTCCTTCCGAACGGATTTACCGTTCTTTTTTTGTTTCTTTTTAATTCTATTATAATCGAGACTTTTGATTGCTCTCGGTCTCTGTGCTTATTGTGTGTCGTTAATTCAAAAATATGAATGGGAATTTTTGAATAAAATTTGTGTTATGCTATATAAAAAGTAACAAAAATACTTGAAAAACTAAAAAATAAATGATATAATATGAAAAAAGCCTTTTTAGGCGAATTTTAGGAGATTGATATGAGTAATAAGATAAGGGTTACCTTTTGGCATGAATTCAGACATGAAAAAAGAAATGAATATGTAAAAAGCCTATATCCCGATGGAATACATGCGCTTGTATGCGGCTTCCTGAATGAAGAACCTGATATCGAAGCAACCTTTGTTGCTCTTGACGATCCCGATCAGGGGCTTACTGATGACCTTCTCGAAAATACCGATGTTCTCATCTGGTGGGGACATCTTGCTCATGACGAGGTTAAAGATGAGCTTGTTGAAAAGATAGCTTACAGAGTTATGGCAAAGGGAATGGGCTTTATTCCGCTTCATTCGGGACACAAATCAAAGCCTTTTCAGAGAATCGTCGGCTCAACCGGAAATCTTTCATGGGGCGACAATCAGAAAGAGATAATTTGGAATGTTAATCCCGCTCATCCCATTGCGGCAGGTATTCCCGATCATTTTCTTATCGAAAGTGAGGAGATGTATGGTGAGCCTTTCTATATACCTCAGCCCGATGCGCTCGTTTTTTCTTCGTGGTATGAAAACGGAAATATTTTCCGTAGCGGTCTTTGCTATACCAGAGGGGCAGGCAAGGTGTTCTACTTCCAGCCGGGGCATGAGACTTGCAAATCTTTCTACAATCCTTACGTAAGAAAAATAATTGTCAATGCTGTCCGCTGGGCAAAGCCGAATGATTTTGGTTTTGAGCAGAACCTTGATTGCCCGAATATTACAACTAAGATTAAAGACGAATTTGACAAATAACAAACGAGTTCGATTATAAAAAAGCCGTACATAATCACTTCAGAAGGATATCGTTCCAACCGCAGAGCCTTTGAAATATCTCTTGAAGGAGTTAACAGCGGAAAATATCCGTTTCGCCGGAGGTTTCAAATGAGGCTTTGTCGGATTGTATTTTTGCTGAGATGCTCCTTTGACGATAGGTTTATGACGACTTTGGTAAGGTAAGCGTGTTTTTATTATCCATATATGAAGCTTTTTGGGCTGAGCCAAAATTTTTGGCTCAGCTTTTTTATTGGTTTTGTCTGGTGCTAAAAAATGTATTCTGGTGATAAATGGAAATTTGTCGGGGAGTTGAAGGGCGACGTTTGGGCTTTCCCCCGCAGGTAAGCTCACGCAGAGCGAGGGATGAGGTGTAAAAAACTTATTTATAGTGACACATCATCCGTCGACTTCCCCCAAGGGTAAGGTAAACAGCTCAACAAATTACAATTTAACGGCATATAAGTAACATTCAAAGTCAACAAGCTGCTTGTTGCTGTTAAATTTACAATAAAGTTACAAAATATCGTCACAAAAGTTACAGGATTTCGCAAAATCGTTATTATCACCTAAAACGCACGATGATTTTCGTTTATTTTGTGCAAAAAATACTTATAAAATCCCTTGACATAGGGTGCAAAATATGGTATAATTTTATCCTATGATTATAATTGCTCTAAAATGCCCATTTTTGGTTTTTTGAGGCAAAAAATGCCATAAAATTTACATCCAAAAATACCACTTTTCTTATGTCCGTTGCGACGGACAAGCGTTTTTTAACATAATCAAGGCAAGAATTCAAAAAGGAGTGCTTTTTCATGGTTATTAAAGAACAACGACTTGGAAAAAATGTCAGAATGAGCTTTTCTAAGGCTCGCACAACTTTGGAGCTCCCGAATCTTCTCGAGATCCAGACCAAATCCTACAAGTGGTTCCTTGAGGAAGGTCTCGGCGAGGTGCTTCAGGACGTTTCCCCTATAACGGACTATTCGGGAAATCTCCAGATTGATTTTCTGTCGTACACCATCGACCCCACCCCAAAATATTCCGTTGAGGAATGCAAGGAGAGAGACGCTAACTACGCAGCGCCCCTCCGTGTAAACGTTCGTCTCACAAACAAGCATACGGGCGAAATCAAGCAGACGGATATTTATATGGGCGATTTCCCGCTCATGACGGATAACGGTACATTCGTTATCAATGGCGCAGAGCGTGTTATCGTTTCGCAGATCGTTCGTTCCCCCGGTATGTACTATGCTTCTGACATAGACAAGTCGGGTAAGAGAACTTATACCGCTCAGGTCATTCCTTACCGTGGTGCTTGGCTTGAATATGAAACTGATATCAACGGCGTTTTCTACGTTCGTATAGATAAGAACCGTAAGCTCCCCGTTACTATGTTCATCCGCGCTCTCAGCGTTGGACCGAATGGTGAGGGCGAAATGAGCCAGGCGGATATTTACGAGATGTTCGGTGAAGAAGAAAAGCTCGTCGTTACTTTTGAAAAAGACGAATCCGAGGAGCTTGCACTTCGTAACAGAACAACTCCCGGCATCGAGGCACTGAAGGAAATCTATAAGAAGCTCCGTCCCGGTGAGCCTCCGCTGGTTGAAAGTGCTCAGACGCTTCTGGGTAACTATTTCTTTGATCCTAAGAGATATGATATCGCTCCCGTGGGCCGCTATAAGTTTGACAAGAAGATGTCTGTGGCGGCGAGAATCCGTGGTCATAAGCTTGCAGAGGCTGTCATCAATCCCCTTACGGGTGAGGTGGTCTACGAGGCAGGCGAGATAATGGATGCTGAAAAGGCAGCAAATGTTGAAAACAATGCAATCAATGCCTGCAAGATAGAGCTTGACGACGGAACCATCGTCAAGGTATTTGGTAATAATACGATTTATCCCGAGAGCCTTCTCGGCTTTGATCTCCGTGATTGCGGAATCAAGGAGAGAGTAAGAACAAACATTCTTCTTGAGATCATGGAGGAATGCGGAGGCGATGTTGACGCAATTAAGGATACCTGCCGCCGCAGAATAGCAGAGCTTTGTCCTAAGCATATCACAAAGGACGATATCTTTGCAACTATCAACTATCTCCTCGGTCTTTCTCATGATGTTGGCGTTTATGACGATATCGACCACCTTGGAAACCGCCGTATCCGTTCTGTTGGCGAGCAGCTCCAGAACCAGATGCGAATCGGCTTTACGAGAATGGATAAGATAATTAAAGAGAGAATGACGACTCAAGATAATGAGAAGCTCACGCCACAAGCTCTTATCAATATCAGACCCGTTGCAACCGCTATTCGTGAATTCTTCGGTTCTTCTCAGCTCTCTCAGTTTATGGATCAGACAAACCCGCTGGCAGAGCTTACCCATAAGAGGCGTCTTTCCGCACTTGGCCCCGGCGGTCTGTCCCGTGACCGTGCTTCCTTTGACGTTCGTGACGTTCATTATACACACTACGGTAGAATGTGTCCCATCGAGACCCCTGAAGGTCCTAACATCGGTCTCATCTCCTATCTTTCCACGTATGCCCCCATAAGCGATTATGGCTTTATCGAGGCTCCTTACCGTGTTGTTAAGCATATTGAGGGCGAAAACGGCGAGATCGAGAGCTATGTTACAGATGAAGTTATCTATATGACTGCCGATGTTGAGGATAAATACCTCATCGCTCAGGCAAACGAGCCTATTGATGAGAACGGAAAGTTCGTAAACAAGAAGGTTACCGCCCGAGACAAGGCAGATTTTATCGAGATCGAGGCGAGCAAGGTCGATCTTATCGACGTTTCGCCTAAGATGGTCGTTTCCGTTGCTACCGCAAGCATTCCCTTCCTCGAGAATGACGATAATACCCGTGCGCTCATGGGTTCAAACATGCAGAAGCAGGCAGTTCCGCTTATGCTTACCGAGTCACCCATTGTCGGAACTGGTATGGAATATCAGGCGGCTTGCGATTCAGGTGTCGTTGTTCTTGCAAAGAATGCGGGAGTTGTTGAAAGCGTTGATGCAGACGAGATCGTTATCAGAAACAATGAGGGTACAAAAGATAAGTACAGACTTATCAAGTTCAAGAGAACGAACCAAGGTACTTGTATAAATCAGAAGCCTATCGTTGAGAGAGGCGAAGAGATAGCGGAAGGTCAGGTAATTGCTGACGGTCCTGCTACCTCAAACGGTGAGGTTTCTCTTGGAAAGAATGCCCTTATCGGATTTATGACGTGGGAAGGCTACAACTACGAGGATGCCGTTCTTCTTAACGAGCGTCTTGTTCGAGATGATGTTTATACATCGCTTCATATTGAAGAATATTCTCACGAATCCAGAGATACAAAGCTGGGTCCGGAGGAGATCACAAGAGAGATTCCCAATGTGGGTGATGATGCGCTCAAGGATCTTAATGCGGATGGTATCATCAAGAAGGGTACCGAGGTTCGCGCAGGCGATATCCTTGTGGGTAAGATCACTCCCAAGGGTGAAACTGAGCTTACTGCCGAAGAAAGACTGCTTCGAGCAATCTTTGGTGAGAAGGCAAGGGAAGTTAGAGATACCTCTCTCCGTGTTCCTCACGGTGAATCCGGTATTGTAGTTGATGTTAAGGTGTTCTCCAGAGAAGACGGCGATGAGCTCCCCACGGGCGTTAATAAGGTGGTTCGTGTTTATCTTGCACAGAAGAGAAAGATCTCCGTCGGAGATAAAATGGCGGGTCGCCACGGTAATAAAGGTGTCGTTTCGAGAATCCTTCCGCCTGAGGATATGCCTTTCCTTCCTGACGGAACATCTCTTGATATCGTTCTTAATCCTCTGGGCGTTCCTTCCCGAATGAATATCGGTCAGGTTCTTGAGGTGCATCTTGGTATTGCCGCAAGAAAGCTCGGCTGGAAGATCATGACGCCCGTATTTGATGGTGCAAATGAGAAGGATATTATCGAATGTCTCCATATGGCAGGCTATTGCCGTGAAATTCTCCCCGGTGAGAATGTTGATGGCAAGGCTATCTTCAAGGTTGTTACAACCGAAGAGGGCAAGCAGGACCTCCAGAGACTTGACGAGTCTGTTACAAGCGAAACAGAGGAATGGAAGGAGCTTTACGAGGCAGGACTGCTTCGTGTTATCGACGGTAAGCGTATCGTTTACGATGGCCGTACAGGTGAGCCCTTCGATAACCCCGTTACAGTCGGTATCATGTATTACCTCAAGCTCCATCACCTTGTTGATGATAAGATCCATGCTCGTTCCAACGGTCCATACGCTCTCGTAACACAGCAGCCGCTGGGGGGTAAAGCTCAGTTCGGCGGACAGCGTTTCGGAGAAATGGAAGTTTGGGCGCTTGAGGCTTACGGTGCGGCTTACACTCTTCAGGAGATTCTTACTGTTAAGAGTGACGATATTACGGGTCGTCGCAAGGCTTATGAAGCGATCATCAAAGGTCAGAATATTCCTACTCCCGGAGTTCCCGAGTCCTTCAAGGTTCTGGTTAAGGAGCTTCAGTCTCTTGCACTTGATGTTCGCGTACTCGATAAGAACGGCGAGGAGATCCAGCTGTCAACTCTCTGTAATGAGGACGCCCCCATTCCTTATAAGAGAAACAGGGACGTAAGGTATGAGGATTCTGACTTTGAAGGCAATGTTGAAACCAAGGATATTTACGATTCCTTTACCGTGACCGATGAAAATGGCGATGAGATTGATCCCGAAGAAGAAGTTTATACAGACGAGAGCTTTGGAATTGATGTAATTGATGAGGATGTTGATTTTGAAGAAAATTTCTGATAAAAATCATCTTTAAAATTCGGTCAGATACCGAATCTTTGACATCCAGCATTATTGGATGCCGAAAAATTCATTGAAAAGAGGAGTTTCCGTGATTTTGCACGGATGAGGTTATATAAATATATGGAACATAATGAGTTTGCTTCTATAAAAATCAGTCTTGCTTCCCCCGATATGATCCGTGAATGGTCTTATGGTGAGGTAACTAAGCCTGAAACGATTAACTACAGAACTCTTAAAGCTGAAATTGGCGGTCTTTTCTGCGAGCGTATCTTCGGTCCTACAAAGGATGGCGCTTGTATGTGCGGAAAGTATAAAAATTCCCACAATAAAGAGATAGTTAGGTGCGAAAAATGCGGTGTTGATGTAACAACAAAAAAGGTTCGTCGCGAAAGAATGGGTCATATAGAGCTTGCAGCTCCCGTTTCCCATATCTGGTATTTCAAGGCAATACCTTCCCGCATGGCTCTCGTACTCGATATGTCTCCAAAGCAGCTTGAGCAGGTTCTATATTTTGCAGAAAATGTTGTTCTTGATCCGGGACTTACTCCTCTCCAGAAGGGTATGGTTCTCAGCGAAAGACAGTTTAATGAGTATTATGAGCTTTACGGTGATGAATTCCGTGTCGGAATGGGCGCAGAAGCGATCCGTGAGCTTCTCCGCCAGGTGGATATCGTTGCTCTGTCGAAAGAACTTCGTGCGGAGCTTCAGACTGCAAGTGGTCAGAAAAAGACGAGAATAATTAAGCGTCTTGAGGTGGTTGAGTCATTTAGAAAGTCCGGCAACAATGTTGATTGGATGATACTTGACGTTCTTCCCGTTATCCCTCCGGAGATCCGTCCTATGGTTCAGCTTGATGGCGGTCGCTTTGCTTCTTCCGATATTAACGAGCTTTACCGCAGAGTTATTGCAAGAAATAACCGTCTTAAAAAACTTCAGGAGATCAGAACTCCCGAAATCGTTATTCGTAATGAAAAGAGAATGCTTCAGGAGGCTGTTGATGCACTTATCGACAACGGTCGCCGCGGAAAGCCTGTAACGGGTCCCAGCAACCGCCCGCTGAAGTCTCTCTCCGAAATGCTCAGAGGTAAGCAGGGACGCTTCCGTCAGAACCTTCTCGGTAAGCGCGTTGATTATTCCGGACGTTCGGTTATCGTCGTTGGTCCTCAGCTTAAGATATATCAGTGCGGTCTTCCCCGTGAGATGGCTCTCGAGCTTTTCAAGCCTTTCGTTGTTAAGAGACTTGTTGAGATGCAAAAGGCTACCAATGTAAGAGACGCACAGAGAAAGATCGACAGAGTTTTTCCCGAGGTTTGGGATGCTCTCGAAAATGTTATCAAGGAGCATCCGGTGCTTCTTAACCGTGCGCCTACACTCCATAGACTTTCTATTCAGGCATTCGAGCCCGTTCTTGTCGACGGTAGGGCTATCAAGCTTCATCCTCTCGTTTGTACTGCGTTCAATGCGGACTTCGACGGTGACCAGATGCCTGTTCACGTTCCTCTTTCTGCAGAGGCTCAGGCGGAGGCGAGATTCCTTATGCTTTCCGCAAACAATCTGCTTAAGCCCAGTGACGGACGCGCTGTTACCGTTCCTTCTCAGGATATGGTCCTTGGTTCTTACTATCTGACCATGGAAAAGGATGGCGAACCCGGTGAAGGAAGAGTTTTCCGTGACTTTGACGAGGCTATGATGGCTTATGCAAACGGACAGCTCGGTATTCATGCAAAGATCAAGATAAGAATGGAAAAAGAGATCGACGGCGTTAAGAAGTCCAAGATCATCGACGCAACTCTCGGCCGTCTTATCTTCAACCGTCCGCTTCCTCAGGATCTTGGCTTCGTTGAGAGAAACGAAGAGAATATGTTCGACCTTGAAATTATGTTTGTAACCGGTAAGAAGCAGCTTGGTCAGATCATCGACAGATGTATCAAGTATCATGGCTTCTCCGTTACTGCAGATGTTCTTGACCATATTAAGGAAATGGGTTATAAGTATTCCACAAGAGCTGCTTTCTCAATTTCCGTTTACGATATGACCGTTCCACCTGAAAAGAAGGATATTCTTGCAGAGGCAGAAAAGCAGGTTGAGAAGATTTCCGAGCATTATATGATGGGTGAGCTTTCCGAGGAGGAAAGATATAAGTCCGTTATCGCTATTTGGGATAATACTACAAATGCAGTTACAGGCGAGCTTCAGAAGAGCCTTAGTCGCTATAATCCTATCAAGATCATGAGCGATTCCGGTGCCCGCGGCTCTATGGCACAGATGAGACAGCTGGCAGGTATGCGAGGACTCATGTTCTCGGCAACAGGTAAGACGATGGAGATCCCGATCAGATCTAACTTCCGTGAGGGAATGAAGATCTTCGAGTACTTCATGGGTGCGAAATCTTCCCGTAAATCGCTTTCCGATACCGCACTTCGTACTGCGGACTCCGGTTACCTTACAAGACGCCTTGTTGACGTTTCTCAGGAGGTCATCGTTAAAGAGGACAAGTGTGACACAACAAAGGGTGCTTGGGTAAGCGATATCTGCAATGAGGAAGGAAACGTTATTGAACCTCTTCGCGACAGACTTTGGGGTAGATTTACAATGGGGCCTGTTGTTGACCCCAAAACAGGCGAGATCCTCGTTGAGGATGACACTATGATGGATGATGAGGATGTTAAAAAGATAATTGATGCCGGCATTGAGCAGGTATATATCAGAACTCTTATCCAGTGTCATGCAAAGCAGGGTGTTTGCGCTCGTTGCTACGGTTCAGACCTTGCTTCGGGCAAATTGGTAAGCGTCGGTGAGTCTGTTGGTATTATTGCTGCTCAGTCCATAGGTGAGCCGGGTACACAGCTTACCATGAGAACCTTCCACTCAGGTGGTATTGCGGGATCCGACATTACTCAGGGTCTTCCCCGAGTTGAGGAGCTCTTTGAGGCAAGAACACCTAAGAAGGCCGCTATCATGGCAGAGGTCAGCGGTATTGCTCATACAAGACTCAGCGAGTCCACTCATACGAACGAGATCGTAATTCAGTCTGATGAAACGGGTGAGTCTGTTAAATATCCAATTCCTTATGGTTGGGCTATAACTATAAATGACGGTGATCATGTGACTGTCGGTCAGGCACTTACAAAGGGCTCAAAGAGTCCCGCTGATATTAAGAGGATTCAGGGGCTTGATGCGGTCTATGATTACATCATCCGTGAAACTCACAGCGTTTACCGTTCACAGTCGGTTGATATCAACGATAAACACGTTGAGATAATTGCCCGTCAGATGACGAGAAAGATCAGAGTTGACGATCCCGGCGATACAGACCTTCTTGTTGGTTCTCTTATTGATATCGGTGAGTTTGAGGAGGCAAATCTTACTCTCGAGGAAAGAGCAAAAGCAGAGGGCGTTACGCTCCAGCCTGCGGAGGGTACAAGAGAACTTCTCGGTATCACAAAGGCTGCGCTTCAGACAGAATCCTTCCTTTCCGCTTCATCCTTCCAGGAAACAACAAAGGTTCTTACAGATTCTGCTATCAAGGGCAAGATCGACCATCTTGTCGGCCTTAAGGAAAACGTCATTATCGGTAAGCTTATTCCTGCGGGAACAGGTATGGATAAATACCGTGAGATCGAGGTTGAACACACCGGAATGGATTTTTTGGATGACGACAGTATCGCTTAATAGTTAATAATCAATTTGCGGAGAGGCGGTCAGATGGCTGCTTCTCCGCTTGTTTTTTAATGTTCATATTTATATGATGATTCAAGAAATGATCAGTAAATATAATTTGTTTTGAGCGACAGAAAATCTTGCTGTCACGGCATTTTTAATATATAAATTCATCTTCTCCATCTTATTTGGATATTTATCGTTAAAAATGTGTTATAATTTTGTCATATTTTTTCAAAACCCACTTGATTATTATCAAATATGTGGTAAAATATATAGGTAGATTATTATTTGGAGGAATTATAAAATGAACAAACTCGAAAAGAATGCTCGTTTTGGCGGCATTGAAGGTCCTGTGCTGACGATCGTTATGGACGGTGTGGGAATTGCACCGAACACAATTTCAAATGCTGTTGCAACGGCTTATACACCTACTCTCGATTCTCTCATGGCTAAATATCCTATGGTAACTCTCAAGGCTCACGGCACTGCTGTTGGTCTGCCGTCGGATGACGACATGGGTAATAGCGAGGTCGGTCATAATGCCCTTGGTGCAGGTCAGGTATTTGCTCAGGGAGCAAAGCTCGTTTCTCAGTCCATCGAAAGCGGCAAGATGTTCGCTTCCGAAACATGGAAGGAGCTTGTTTCAAATGTTAAGACCAATGCTTCTACCCTTCATTTCATCGGTCTTTTCTCGGACGGAAATGTTCATTCTCATATAGACCATCTTAAAGCAATGCTTATCAGGGCAAAGAGCGAGCAGGTCGGCAAGGTCCGTATTCATATCCTTATTGACGGTCGTGATGTTGGCGAGACCAGTGCGCTTGATTATATCGAGCCCTTTGAAGCTTTTATTTCAGAGCTTCGTGCTTCTGATTTTGATATCAAGATCGCAAGCGGAGGCGGAAGAATGAAGATCACAATGGACAGATACGAGGCTGACTGGAGCATGGTTGAGCATGGCTGGCATACTCACGTTCTCGGAGAGGGAAGACAGTTCTGCTGTGCTGCAAAGGCTGTTCAGACCTACCGCAACGAGCTTCATGTTATTGACCAGGATCTTCCTCCTTTCGTTATTGCAGAGGATGGCAAGCCTGTTGGTACTATTGAGGATGGCGACAGTGTTATCTTCTATAATTTCCGCGGTGACCGCTCAATTGAGATATCCAAAGCATTTGAGGACGAAAGCTTTGACAAGTTTGACAGAGTTCGTTTTCCGAAAGTTGTTTATGCAGGTATGCTTGAATATGACGGAGACCTTCATATTCCTCACAAGTATCTTGTTTCACCACCCGAGATCACAAATACTATGGGAGAATTCCTCGTAAATACGGGAGTTTCTCAGCTTGCTATCTCCGAGACACAGAAATACGGTCATGTTACCTATTTCTGGAATGGAAACAAGAGCGGAAAGTTCTCTGAGGAGCTTGAGACCTATATTGAGATCCCCTCTGATGTGGTTCCCTTTGAGCAAAGACCCTGGATGAAGTGTGCAGAGATCACGGACAAGCTCATCGAGTGTCTCGAAAGCGGAAAATATAAGTATCTGCGTGTCAATTTCCCCAATGGTGATATGGTTGGTCACACGGGAAATCTTGAAGCAACCATCTGTTCCATGGAGGCTCATGATCTTCAGCTTGCAAGAATCCTCTCCGTCGTTGACAAGCTTCACGGTGCGGCTCTCATCACTGCTGACCACGGTAATGCAGACGAAATGTATGAGATGGATAAGAAATCCGGTCAGCCAAAAGCCGGTAAGGATGGCACTTATAAATCAAAGACAAGTCACACTCTCAATAAGGTTCCTTGCATTATTTATGATAATTTCTGCTCTGACAAATATACCGTTAAGGCAGACGAGGGTAAGTTTGGGCTTTCAAGCGTTGCTGCAACAATGGTAAATCTTCTTGGATATGATGCGCCCGATATGTGGGATGAATCTGTTATCGAGATCAAATAAAAATTTCTTATATGGACTGAGTCAAAAGCTTTTTGGCTCAGTCTTTTTTATGAAAATTAAAAAAATGGCGAAAAACTATTGACAAAGAGGGAAAATAATGTTATAATAGAGAGCCGCATAATTTGGGGGCTTTAAAAGTATGCTTTTTTGCATCGCCTTCATTAGCGAGTCTAGAAAAGAAAGAGAGGTGCTTTTCGTGTTTGCAGTTATTCAGACCGGCGGAAAGCAGTACAAGGTTAACGAGGGCGATATCATTTTCGTTGAGAAACTCGACGTTAACGAAGGCGAGACTGTTACATTTGATCAGGTAATGGCATTATCTACCGGAGAAGGCTTCAAGGTAGGAGCTCCCACAGTTGAGGGCGCAAAGGTCGAGGCAACCGTTGTTAAGAACGGTAAGGCTAAGAAAATCTACGTTATGAAGTACAAGGCTAAGAAGAACGAGAAGAAGAAGATCGGTCACAGACAGCCCTATACAAAGGTACAGATCACAAAGATCTGCGGCTAATAGGTTTCTGTTATGACGAAAATCGTTTTTTATCGGAGCGGCGGAGTTTTCTACGGCTTCGAAGAACAGGGTCACACGGGATTTGGCGAGGAAGGGAATGATATTCTCTGTGCCGCTCTTTCCGCAATGACTATGCTTATCATCAACTCCATAGAAATTGCCTATGCTTCGGATGTTGAATATGAGATCGACGAGGTGACCACGAATATTCGCGTAAGATGCCGCGGGGCTCTTCCTCAATTTGAGGACGACGAGCGCAAGCAATATGCGGTTTCGGGCATTTTTACAGCATATTATTATCAGCTTAATGATATGCTTGAGGAGTATTACGATTTTCTCGATGTATCCATAAAGGATATCGACTATCAGTAATTCGTTTTTCTAAAGAGGCGGCACAGCCGCAAACCAAAAATTATGGAGGTAGGAATAATGTTAAGACTCAGTTTACAGTTCTTTGCTCATAAAAAAGGTGTTGGTTCTACAAAGAACGGTCGTGACAGCGAATCCAAGAGACTTGGTGTTAAGAAGTCCGACGGTCAGCCCGTAAAGGCAGGCAACATCATTATCAGACAGAGAGGTACAGCAGTACATCCCGGTAACAACGTTGGTATCGGTAAGGATGATACTCTCTTTGCTCTCATTGACGGTAAGGTTAAGTTTGAGCATAAGACAAAAGCTAAGAAGCAGGTAAGCGTTTACGCTGACTGATTGCTTTCTTTCGGCAAAGGGCGTTCCGATGAGGACGCCCTTTTGTTTTTTTCTTTGCAATCTTATTTTTTATAAAGTGATAAAACAATGGTCTGCTTCCTTTGAAGCAGACCATTGTTTTTCAGTAAATAAATTTTGTAAAGACAAAGAGTAAATAAAATCAAATAAATTAAATTCCCATAACGGAGTCGATCGGCAGAGACATGACAAGCCCCTTTGCCTCGCTTGACATACCACAGCTTTCGCTTATTGCCTTCATAATGGCGATCTTGCTTTCTCCCTCGGCTATTATCAAAACGATTTCCTTCTCATCAGGGATGCTCAGCTCTTTTGCGCCCAGTGCATCTTTATTAACAATGCTTCTGCTGTGCATAACGGTTCCGCCACCTGCGCCTGCCTCTTTGGCAGCCTTCATAACGTCGCCGCTAAAGCCTCTGTTTACTATCGCCGTTACAAGCGAATATTTTATTTCGGTCATAATATATCTTTCCTTCCTGACAGATTCGGAGATACTTTCGGTGCTCATGTTTATTATCTGCAAGAGCAGATTGCTTGCTCCGGTGAGAGGCATAGTAAAGGCGATACCGCTATTTACAGTGTCAAGCCTGAGCTGTGAATGGAGCTTGCCGAGCATTTTTTCACCAATCGGCTTTTCGACGGTGCTTGCAAGAACGCATTTATCTATGCTTCCGAGGCCTAACATATCCATAATGTCGCTTGGTGCTGTTCCCTCGGCATTTATTCTATACTGCAAGGGTACCGAGCTTTGTAAAAAGAGATCTGCTGCCTTATCTGCAAGCTTTGGTGTTGCTATAAGCACTAAAAGCTGATAGGAGGGCTTCATTTTTTCGTTTTCCATTAAAAATCCTCCTCGAGATCAATGATTTCATCGCTATTTTTGGGAATGGCTGTGATCTTTGTGCCACTTCTAACCAACTTGATCTTATAAACAATTCCCATTGTTTGAATTGCAATGAGCGGTGCTAAGGCAACGAGGGCAACAACTCCGAAGGCGTCTGTCATAATATTCCCTCCAAGGGCATTGCAGGCGCCTATGCTAAGAGGAAGCAAAAAGGTTGAGGTCATTGGACCGCTGGCAACTCCGCCAGCATCAAAGGCAATACCAACGAACATTTTCGGGACGAATCTTGACATTACAAGAGCAATGACATATTCGGGGATGATTATCCATTCTATCGGAATTTTAGCAAGCACGCGAAGCATGGCGAGACCGACACTTACCGCAACACCAATGGACATTGCACGATTCATGGCTTTTACAGAGATAGCACCGTCGGTGACATTTTCGACTTGATGGTTAAGGACCTGAATTGCAGGCTCTGCCTTTACAATGAAATAACCTATAAGCATGCCGAGGGGAATGAGTATCCAGTTGTGTTTAAGCGATGCAAGCTCATTGCCAAGAAAAGAACCAATGGGAGCAAATCCGATATTTACTCCGCAAAGGAAAAGAACAAGTCCTACGTATGTATAAATAAGTCCGACAGCTATTCTTTTGATCTGTCTTTTCTGATATCTTTTTGTGATAAGCTGTAAAAGTACGAATACCGCAATGATGGGAAGAAGAGAGATAAGAACCTCCTGTGCATATTTTGGTATTCCTAAAATAAAGACTTTTGCAACGTCCTGCGTTGTGACAACATTTTCAATACCCACACCTGAATAAAGTGCCTCTGTGGGCTTAAAGAAGCATCCGAGAATAAGTACGGCAAGTATAGGACCAACGCTTGAAAGAGCAACTAGACCAAAACTGTCGCTAGCCGAGTTTTTATCGCTTCGGATAGATGCAAGACCAACACCAAGTGCCATAATAAAGGGAACTGTCATAGGTCCTGTTGTAACTCCGCCCGAGTCAAATGCAACTGCGAGAAAATCTTCGGGTACGAAAAAAGACGTAACTATGAGAAGTGCATAGAGAAAGATAAGAAGCTTTGAAAGGTCTATCTGAAATCTGATACGAAGGATCGCAACGGCAAGGAAGATACCTACACCGACAGCTACCGTGAGTATCAGCACAAGATTTGGAACTGAGGGGACCTGTTCTGCAAGTACAGCAAGGTCTGGCTCCGAGATGGTTATTATCGCACCCATAATAAAGCCTATTATTATGACGAGAAAGATCTTTCTCGTTTTTGAAATCTGAACTCCGATACCTTCTCCTATAGGGGTCATGGCAATTTCAGCACCAAGCTGAAAAAAGCCCATGCCAATTATCAGCATAACAGTACCCACCGTAAAGAGCGAGACGCTTCCAAGCTCCATCGGAACGATGATAATGCTGATAACCAGCACTATTGCTGATATGGGAAGAACTGCGGATAGAGATTCCATTGTTTTTTCTTTAAATTTTGGATTCAAGGCTGTGCCTCCATTTAGTTGAACATCATAGTGATTGTAACATAATTCAATCCGAATGTCAACAGTTAACAAGCACTAAAGAAACTTTTTTTTGAGCAAATTGTAAAAATATTATCCATTATTTCGTATGTCTCAAAATGATAGGGGAGAGACTCCACGCAAAATGACGAAAGAGGGACGGAAATTCCTTTTCCGAGAAGCTTAAGATAGGCTTCTTTTTTTGTCCAAAGGACTGTAAATGTTTTTTCTTTATCGTCGGATGATAAAATAATCTCTTTTTCTTTTTCGGTAAAAAATCTTTCAGCTATTTGCATGGGGTCTTTTTTATATAATGTTTCGCAGTCTACGCCTATCATCGGCTTTTGCTCCTTAGAGATGCATATGGAGCAAGCCACAAGGCTTTCGGAATGTGAAATACTGAAATCTATATAAGGAATATCGGTAAAATATGGTTTTCCTTTATCTGTTTTTGCAATGGTGGGGAAGATGCCCAGCTCCTCTGTAAACGAGCCGAGAAGGTAGATAGCTGCGAGACTTTTATAGGCAGACGGGCGGTGCTTTTTGTTCAGAAGCAACTCAATATAATCTGCATTATTTTTCATGATCGAAGCGGGGATACTCTCCGCTTTATTTTTTATATCGGTTTCGGTTATTTCATTCGGAACAAGTGCAAATTCTGTCTTTATCAAAAAAACTCCCCCCTTTTTTTATATTATACCTTATTTTGCGAGATTTTTCAAGATGATTTGGTATGGTATAGTACTACAGGATACTTTTTGGAACGGTGTTTTTTGCTAAAATCTTTTTGCAAAGCAGAAATGCGAAAATATTTCTATACCGAAAGGAAGGGTGATTTTATGAATGGCGGATAGCGAAAATATTGATATCAGGAAAAAACTCAAAAAAGGAAACCTTCTGGAGGTGGCTGAGCTATATATTGCCCATTGCGGTGAGGAGGATAAATTTCCCAATATGGCGGGATTTTGCAGATTTTGTCATATGGGTCAGAACGATCTTGATGAGCTTGGCAAAAAATTCCCCCATGAATTTGATGCACTTTGCTCGGTTTTCGAGGATGAAGCACTCAATTCCGATGTTGCCGTAACTCTTGTGGGCTCTTATATGAAAAGGAGACTGGGTTATGGTGATGAGAAGAGAAGTGAGGATGAGCCGGTTACTGTATATTTCGAGCATGACATTTTAAAGGATGGTAAATAATGAAAAAAGTCGCGATTGAAGGCGTTCCAAACAAAAAACAGCAGTTATTTTTTGATTCCGAAGCAAGATACACCGCTTACGGCGGTGCAAGAGGCGGAGGTAAATCATGGGCGTTGAGACGCAAGCTCGTGGGCTTGTGCTTGCGATATCCGGGCATAAAATGCCTTATCGTAAGAAGATCCTATGACGAGCTTGCAGATAACCATGTTAAGCCCTTTCTCAGAGAATATGGACCGCTCATCAGCTACAATGAGGGTGAAAAAACGCTTTCCTTTTATTGCGGATCAACAATTAAGCTGGGGCACTGCTCAAACGACCGTGATACACTCAGATACCAGGGAAGAGAATTTGACATCATCGCCATAGACGAAGCAACGCAGCTGAGCGAATTTCAGTTTAAAACACTTTCGGCTTGTCTGCGCGGTGTGAAAGATTTTCCCAGAAGAATGTATCTTACCTGCAATCCCGGCGGCATCGGTCATTTTTGGGTCAAGCGGCTTTTTGTTGACAGAATTTACAGAGACGGAGAGCGTGCAGAGGATTATAATTTCATAAGCGCTCTGGTCTATGACAATCCATCGCTGATGAGGGCAGATCCCGATTATGTAAGGCAACTCGAGGCACTGCCCGAAAAGCTGCGTGCGGCTTGGCTATATGGAAGATGGGATATCTTTGAGGGGCAGTTTTTCCCTGAATTTGACCCGAAAATTCATGTTATCAAATCTTCTGATGTTGAAAAAATAGAGATGCGGTATTTTATCGCTCTTGATTACGGGCTTGATATGCTCGCTGCACTTTTTATGGGCTATGACAGGGAGGGTAATATTTATGCTCTAAGGGAGCTTTGTCTAAGCGGTTTGACTCTTTCCCATGCCGCCGAGGCTATCGCCGCCTTTGACACAGAGAAGCGCGCGGAATATGCCGTTGCGTCCCCCGATCTTTGGAACAGAAGGCAGGATAGCGGTGTGAGTGGATTTGAGATAATGAGCAGAAATGCTGGAATGCCACCTATGGTAAAGGCAGATAACCGCAGAATTCCCGGCTGGAGAGTGCTACGCAATATGCTTAGTGCAAAAAATGAGGGTATGCTGAAAATTTCCGACGGATGCACGGAGCTTATTAGATGTCTTCCCGCACTTCTTTTTGATAAGAACGGGACGGAGGATGCATCGAGTGATCCCCATGAGATAACTCATGCTCCTGAGGCACTTAGGTATGCCGTTATGAGCCGACTCCCTATTATGGGAATAGAAAAAAGATGTGAATTCAACTTTGAGAGAAAAAAGAGAAATATTTTTGATTGATCTTTGCTTTGCAATATTTTTGGAACGATTAAAAAGGAGGTTTTTTTATGGCGAAAGCTGATTTTAAGGGAACGCTTGGGGTAGAACGGATAAGAAATTTTGGAGGTATCTGCCACGCAGGTTCAAAAAATGGGCAGGACGGTGAAAAGGTAAGTCGCAGTGCTATTGATATATGCAATTTCAGAATTCTTCCGGACGGTACTCTCGAAAAAAGAGAGGGATTTGCCCCGCTTCTCACTCTTCCGAGTGAGCCGAGAGCTTTCCTAAGCACAGTTCTTGACGGCGAGGAGATGGTGTTTTTCGTATGTGAGAATAAGTTATATGAAGCAGATCCTAAGAATGGTGTGTTCAGCATCATCGGTGATCTAGAAACTACTACGGGTAAGGCAGAGCTTTTTATTTGCCACGGTTTTCTTTATTTGATAGACGAAAAGGATATATACAGATATGAGGACGGGGAGCTTAATGTCCTTTATGGCTATGTACCGCTTTATGCTAAAAATCTTGACGGAAGGAACAAGGGAGAGATATTTGAAGATATCAATTATCTTTCGGACAGG
>JAZUPD010000086.1:0-47018 GCA_045604985.1 Eubacteriales bacterium | reverse complement strand
GATTATCAAATTATAAATTTTCGAGTGACCAATTCAAAGATTTTGCTCAAAGAACGGGATTTTTGGTAACGACCTTCGTATTTATAATAAAGGTTCTGAATGAAGAGAAGAAGTTATTTCCTTCCATTCAATAAAAGAAGGGACGCCCAAAGCATCCCTTTTCTTATTGAGTTTCAACTTATGATATCACCTGAAATTGCGCTTATATATCGGTATCCATCTTCGTTTTTTAATCTATAGCAGATACTCTCTATACCTTTTTTTCGCTCGATCTTACAAAGTTCGGGAAGCTCTGAAAGAGAATAGATATTCATTATATCTTCCGCTTTCAGCATTTTATCGGGCAAGGTGATCCGTTTTGTTTTGTATCTGTAAAAATCTACTGCATCAAAAATACAGATGCGTCCGCTTTCCGTGGAAACGCCCAAAAGAATTCTTTCGCTTATGCACAAAACACCGTTCCTTATGGGGGCATATTCAAAAAGATACAAGCCTCCATCTATTACCGCAGATAGTTTTGTAAGAGTGTCATTTGCAGAGCCTGTCTCCGAAAGAAAATTTTTTGCACGGATCTCTGCCTCCCCCTCGGTTATATTTATATTTCCTTCGGGAAGATCAAACAGTAGCTGAATAATGGCTCCGTTTACGGCACTTATCAGAGCCGAAACGTTTTTTCCCGTAATATGAAAAAAAGGATGTTCGCCCTCTGAAAGACCTGCAGAAAGATATGCGTTTTTGCCAAGATATTTTTTTGCGGTTTTTATAGCTTCCTTTTCATCTATTCTTCCGTTTCCGTTTCCTAGGGATTCAAAGCCGGATGAGACGGCATAATCGCCGTAGCCTTTTTCATAAAGGATCGTTTCAAGGCTCGTGTCCGAAAAAATTTCTGAAACAACAGTCTCAAATTGTTTTTTATCATTTAAAAAATATTGCAAGGCATCATCGCATATCCTTTTTGAATAGATGTAAAAAAGTGAAAATATTTCTTTATCAATATTCCCCTCGATGCCGAGTGCTGAAAGCTCTGAAACGCTTTTCAAAAATGAAAAAAGAACGGGACAGTCAGACTTGGTAAATCCGAGAGCAGAGCGGGCAAGAGAAGCTTCAAGCATTATCTCTGCGCAGATCGCCCCCTTTTTATCATTGGTGCTTTCCAATAGAGAGGAGAGAGTGTCGGGCATTTTTTCAATATTTTTCGCAAATTCCGATAAGGTGAGATTGTCTATAGCATCAGCACGGTCACGCATCGCAGCATTTATAAGAAATTCCCTGAAAAGAAAGCCTGCCACCATCACGGCAAAAGCCGAAAGGAAGCAGGCGATCTTTATTACTAAAGATTTTTTGATCATTTTCCCTCACCGCCCTTTGCAGGTATTTTTTGCGGACGAGGAAAAAAATAAACGTGAAAAATTAAGGATTTTATGAAATAAAATGTCAAAGCTTTTTCAGCATATCCTTGCGAAGAACGAAGGCCATGCCAAGATCAGAGCGTTGTTTTCTGCTGTTTTCAAATAATATCTTGGGACGGCAGACTTTAGTGGTAAGTTCTCGTTCAAGAAAGATCGGAAACCATTCGGTATATGTTCTTACAGACGAGCTTATAAATACCGAATCGGGACAGATGACACAAATGATGGGTCTGATTGCCGAGCCTATCTGGCGACAAAGCTCCTCCTCGTCTATGATGTCGGAAAGATTATAGCCAAGGGATTTCCCGTTTTCACATGGGAGCGAGCCGAAATCTGATGGGCGGTGAAGTACTTTCCCCTCGAACGTGATACAGCCGAATCCGCCGCTGTCAAGGCTGAGATCTATCGTGCATCCGCTATCCTCGGGGGAAAGGGATGACAGGACCGAAATTGCGGCACTCACATTTGAATTCATTATTCTGTCGGGGGATAATCCCGTTGCTTTTTTTAGCGTTGAAGCAATTTTGAGACCTGCAAGACGCTTTGAGCAGGGGTCTTTTACGACGTCACTTTCTTCATTGTAATCGCCGGGAATACAGATACCCATTCCCGCAAGTTTTTTTGACATAAGATGCTTCATAAGTAGAGAGCAAGCCTCTCGATAGAAGATTATAAGATTGTCCTCAGGAGCAAGACTGTCATTATAACGGTAAGAGATGCTGTCAAAGGGAACGAGAGCAAGATTTAACGCAGTTGCTCTGAAGCTTTCACCTGAAATATCAAGGGAAAGCAAAAAATGTTTGTCAAGAAGGGTCAGCATTCCCGCACGTCTTCCTGCATTACCTGTGGCAGGCTTTGCCTGGGCGGCGATGCCCTCATGAGTCATAAGATCTGCAACCTTCCCGACGGTCATAAGGCTTAGTCCTGTTCTCTCGGATATCTCTGCTCGGCTTATTCCGTCACTGGCTGCGATTTCCCCGAAAATGGCAATTATATTCTCATTTCTGATTCCCGATTGGCTTATATTTTCCTTACCAGACACGTTTTTTCCTCTCAAAAACATATTTTTAAAATTTTTTCGACTTTCTGTAATAATTATATATTTTTTTTGCCAATCTGTCAAGGCGAAAGCTGTCGAAGGAAAAATTATTTTTTAAAACACTTGAAAATTACTGAAAAAGGGAGTATAATAGTACATCATAGTAAAGTTTTAGGAGATATAATATGACCAAAATAGATATTTTTTCCGGCTTTCTTGGCGCAGGCAAAACGACGCTTATCAAAAAGCTGATAAGGGAGGCATATGCGGGCGAAAAACTTGTGCTTATTGAAAATGAATTTGGTGAGATAGGCATTGATGGCGGATTTATGAAGGACGCCGGCATAGAGGTGACCGAGATGAATTCGGGTTGTATTTGCTGTTCGCTTGTTGGAGATTTCGGCGAGGCTCTTAAAAAGGTTCTTTCGGAATATCATCCCGACAGAATACTCATCGAGCCATCGGGCGTTGGAAAACTCAGCGATGTTATAAAGGCAGTTGAGGGCATTGATGCAGATGATGCGGAACTTGGCGGGTTTACAACAGTTGTCGATGTTAATAAGTGCAAGATGTATATGAAAAATTTCGGTGAATTTTTTGGAGATCAGATAGAAAACGCAGGATGTATCGTTCTCAGCCGAACAACGGGAGTAAAGGAAGAAAAGATTGCAGAGATAGTTAATCTGATTCGGGAACATAACCCCCATGCGGTAATTATAACCACTGATTGGGACAAACTGGACGGCGCAAAAATGCTTGAAGCGATGGAGAGAAAGAATTCTCTTGAAAAGGCGATTGACGACCTCAGGCACGAGCATGAGTGCCGACATCATCACCACGACCACGACGAGCATTGCGATTGCCACGAGCATCATCATGACCATGACGAGCATTGTGATTGCCATGAGCATCATCATGACCATGACGAGCATTGCGGTTGCCATGAGCATCACCACGACCACGGCGAGGATTGCAAGTGTGGCTGTCATGACCATGACCACCATCATCACCATGCAGACGAGGTGTTCTCAAGCTGGGGTGTTGAGACAACCAAAAAATTCACCATCGAAGAGATCACAGCTGTGCTTGAGGATTTTTCCGAGAGTACCGAGCTTGGTATGGTCCTCAGAGCCAAGGGAATTGTGGAGGGAAAGGACGGAAGCTGGATACATTTTGACTATGTGCCGGGTGAGCATAATGTGAGAGTCGGCACAGCGGACATAATCGGCAGGATTTGCGTTATTGGCTCGAAGATCGAGGAGAAGAAAATTGCCGAAAAATTTGGAGTTTGATATGGCAAGAGACATGATACCCGTTTACCTTTTTACAGGATTTCTCGAATCGGGAAAAACAAAGTTCATTCAGGAATCCATGGAGGATAAAAAATTCAATTCCGGAGATAAGACTTTGCTTCTCGTTTGTGAGGAGGGAATAGAGGAATATGACCCCACAAGATTTTGGGGAAAGAATGTTTATTTTGAGCAGATCGAAGATGAGGAAGATCTGACAGAGGAAACACTTTCAAAAATTGCTTCAAAGCATATTCTTGATAGAATAATCATTGAATATAACGGAATGTGGCCGTTGGAGCTTCTTTATGCCGCAATGCCAAAGAACTGGGCGATCTTTCAGCAGATGTTTTTCGTGGATTCGAGTACGTTTTTGACATACAATGCCAATATGCGCTCGCTTGTTGTTGATAAATTGCGAGATGCGGAGATGGTGGTCTTTAACCGTGCTGACAGTGATAAGGTTGACAGAGATCAATTTCACAAGATAGTCAGGGGAATAAACAGAAATTCAAATATCATATACGATTATCCTGACGGAAGATTTGAATATGATGAAATTGAAGATCCGCTGCCCTTTGATAAGGAAGCCCCCGTCATTGAGATATCAGATGATGATTATGCCATCTGGTATAGGGATCTTTCGGAGGATATGAAGGCTTATATCGGAAAAACTGTGAAATTTAAGGGGATAGTTGCGAGAAATCCCGCTTTGCCACAAAATATGTTTGTGATAGGGAGGGCAATAATGACTTGCTGTGCGGATGATATTACTTATAGCGGTCTTGTTTGCTGTTTGCCATCTCCTACAAATCTGAAGGACGGAGATTGGGTAACTGTTAAGGCAAAAATTTCTCTTGAAAACTGTGTGCTTTATAAGCAAAAGGGCCCTGTGCTTAGGGCGGACGGAACGATGTTTGCGGTAAAGCCCGAGAGAGAGGTAGTGACGTTTTACTGATTTTTGAATGGTGGCTGAGCTATAGGCTTAGCCTCATTTTTTGCTTTTGGGAAAAAATCGTTGACATTTGTAAGAATGAGTGATATAATGTTAAAATGAAAAGTTATTGCATATAAACAGAAAGGTATAAAACAATGGAATGGACATCGCTTAACGACCTTCGTGAAAAATATCTTGCTTTTTTTGAGTCGAAGGGACATCTTCGTCTCCCCTCGTTCCCGCTTGTTCCGATAAATGATAAGTCTTTGCTTCTTATCAACTCGGGAATGGCTCCTATGAAGAAATTTTTTACAGGTGAGGAGATCCCCCCAAGAAACAGAGTAACAACTTGCCAGAAATGTATCCGTACGCCCGACCTTGAAAGAGTTGGTCATACAGCGCGTCACGGTACGTTCTTTGAAATGCTCGGAAATTTCAGTTTCGGTGACTATTTTAAGGACGAGGCTATTCCGTGGGCATGGGAATTTCTTACCAAAACACTCGAAATTCCGGAAAATCTTCTTTGGCCGTCCATTTATGAAAACGACGAGGAATCTTACGAGATCTGGGCAAACAAAATTGGTGTTGACCCCGCTCATATAGTTAGGCTCGGCAAGGCAGATAACTTCTGGGAGCATGGAAGCGGTCCTTGCGGTCCTTGCTCCGAGATATATTTTGACCGTGGCGAAAAATATGGCTGTGGATCTCCCGACTGCAAGCCCGGCTGTGACTGCGACAGATTTATGGAGATATGGAATAATGTTTTCTCTCAGTTCAATAACGACGGAAACGGCAACTATACAGAACTTTCGCAGAAAAATATTGACACCGGAATGGGGCTTGAACGTCTCGCTTGTGTTATGCAAGGCGTTGACAATATGTTTGAGGTGGATACTATTCGCAAGGTCATCGACAAGACTTGTGAAATTGCAGGAAAGACATATGGAAATAATGCGGAAAACGATATTTCCATCCGTGTTGTAACAGACCACTCCAGAAGTGCTATGTTCATGATATCCGACGGCGTTATTCCTTCAAACGAGGGCAGAGGCTATGTCCTTCGCCGTATTATCAGGCGTGCTTGCCGTCACGGCAAGCTTTTGGGAATAAATCATCCTTTCCTCGTGGATACAGTAACGGTTTCCATCGGCGAGAGCTGTGGTGCTTATCCGGAGCTTGCGGAAAAGAAGGAATATATCCTTAAGGTAATCGCTCTTGAAGAGGAAAGATTTGATGCAACGGTTGATGCGGGACTTAACATTCTGTCCGAGGTTATCGAAAAGGCAAAGAGAGAGGGCAAGGATACCATTTCGGGTGAGGATTCCTTCAAGCTTTATGATACATTCGGTTTTCCCATAGATCTTACCCGCGAGATCGCAGAGGAAGCAGGTCTGGGCCTTGATAACGATAGCTTTAATGCTCTTATGCAGGAGCAGAGAGAACGTGCGAGAGCCGCACGAGGTAATATTAGCGGCTGGTCCGAGTCTTCAAAGGATCTTCTTGCTGAGCTTGACAAGACCGAATTTACAGGCTACACAGGCACAGAGACAAAGTGCTGCAAGGTTCTTGCCATCGTTATTGACGATAACACTGCAAACGAGGTCAACGAGGGTGAATTTTCTCTCGTTCTTGATAAAACTCCCTTCTATGGAGAGGGAGGCGGTCAGGTCGGCGACAGCGGACATATTTTTGCAGGCGACCTTATGATCGAAGTAAATGACACAAAGAAAACAGACGGGGTTTATATCCATATCTGTAAGATAGCAGATGGAAACGGCACACTTAAGGTTGGAGATTCTGTTTGGGCAAGAGTTGATGAAAGCAGACGAAATGCAATTATGAGAAGCCACAGTGCGGCGCATCTTCTTCAGGCGGCACTTCGCACAGTTCTTGGAAATCATGTTTCTCAGGCAGGCTCTTATGTAGATGAAAATGAAACAAGATTTGACTTCACTCATTTTGCGGCAATGACAGAGGAAGAGATCAAGAGAGTTGAAGCTATCGTAAATTTCAATATTCTTGCGGGAGTTGATGTTGAGACCGTTGAGACCGATATCGAGGGTGCAAAGGCAATGGGTGCTATGGCTCTCTTCGGAGAAAAATACGGAAATATCGTTAGAGCCGTTAAGATGGGCGAATTTTCCACCGAGCTTTGCGGCGGTACACATATTTCCAATACTGCAAAGATAGGTCTTTTCAAGATAATTTCCGAGTCATCCGTTGCGGCGGGCGTAAGAAGGATCGTTGCAACAACGGGCGAGGGTGTGCTTAGACTCCTTGCGGGCAAGGATGCTCTGATTGCCGAGACGGCAAGAGAACTGAAGGTTCAGAAAACAGGCGACCTTGCAAAGCGTGCGGCACAGCTTCAGGGCGAGCTTCACGATATGAAGAAGGCGCTTGATGCAATGAGCTCCAAGCTTGCGGCATCAAAGACTGCTGATATTATGAAGGATACAAAGGTCGTTGGTTCTCTCCGTCTCGTAACAGCACATCTTGATGGCATGGCTCTCGATGCGGCTCGTAATCTCGGTGATGATCTTAGGGCAAATAACGACGATCTCGTTGCGGTTATTGCGGTTGTAGCTGACGGAAAGCTTAATTTTGTAGTCAGTTGCGGTAAGGCGGCGGTTTCTGCAGGCGCACACGCAGGCAAGCTTGCAATGGGAGTTGCGGCGGTAACAGGCGGTAAGGGTGGCGGACGACCTGACGGAGCAGTTGCGGGCGGTAAGGATATATCCATGGTGGATGCTGCTCTCTCCGAGGCTGAAAAGCTTCTTGTGGCTCAGCTCGGCTAATAATAATATTATAAAAAACGAACTCGGCACTGCAAATAGCAGTGCCGAATTTATTTTATGTAATAAAGTATATCAGATAGTAAATCCACCGTCGGCGGAAATAATCTGTCCGGTTATAAATGAAGCATTATCCGATGCAAGGAAAAAAGCAAGCTCTGCTATCTCCTCCGGTTGTCCTATGCGGCAGAGGGGAGTTTCATGTGAAAGGGCTTTTATATCTTCGGATGAAAGATGAGAATTCATATCTGTTTCTATTACCCCAGGGCAGATGCAATTTACATTGATGGAAGATGGACCAAGCTCTTTTGCCATTGCTTTGGTCATTCCGATAAGTCCCGCTTTTGAAGCGGAATAATGTACCTCGCAGGATGCGCCCGTTATTCCCCAGATCGAACTTATGTTGATTATTTTGCCGGATTTTTTTCTTATCATTTCCTTTGCACATTCTCTTGAAAAATAAAATGGGGAGGAGAGATTTACGGCGATCATTTTTTCAAAATCTTCATCGCAGATTTCTGTAAAAAGCCCAAACTGGGATATTCCTGCGTTGTTTATAAGAACATCAACTCCTCCGAGAACTTCCATTGCCTCTGTTGCGGCTCTTTTACATTCGGAGGCATTGGCAACATCCGCACATATCCCAATCGCCCCAAATTCCTCCGAGAGTTTTTTTGCTTCTTCATGGCTGTTTTTATATATAAAGGCAACCATGTCATCGGACGTTGCGAATTTTTTGACCATAGTTGCACCGATTCCTCGCGTGCCACCCGTGATTATTATTTTTCTGTTCATTCTTATTCCTTTGTAGTATTTTATGTCTATATAATAACATATTTTCGTGAATTTTGCAAGTGGTTAGATACATCTCCTATAAAAAGGAAAAAATTTGTGAAAAATGCCAATGTCTTTTTTTTGAAAAAAATGGTATAATATATACAGTTATAAAGCTTTCTGTCGACTCGAAACGGGGGTAAGGTAATGTTTGAAGTTAACGAATATGTTTTTTATGGCTCTGAGGGGATTTGCAAGATTGATGACATCGTTTCTTCGCCCTTTTCCGATGTTAAATCGGATACGAAATATTATGTACTCCATTCGCTTCACGGCGGAAGCAATACCGCATACATTCCATTCGATGGCGCATCCTCTCTTATTCGTTCAGTTATGACTAAGAACGAAATAAATTCTCTTATCGCAAAAATTTCTTCCATTGAGCTGTTTGAGGAATGTCCTCTTAAGCTTTTAAAGGAAAAATACACCATTGCCATTCGGTCGGGAGACCCATCAGAGTGGATCAGAGTGATAAAAACGGTACAGAACCGCACTATTAACGGCAGAGACGGAGGGAAAAAGGTTTCGGAAGCCGAAAAGAGTTTTGCAGAAAACGCCAAGAGATTTTTGCATATGGAGATATCCATTGTGCTTGGTATACCTTACGATGATGTTGAAAATTACATAATTGAAAAAATGAAATAAAAAATGCTGTCTCACAAAAGTGAGACAGCATTTTTTATTAAAAAGGGGTTATTGTCACATAACCCCCAAAAATATCAAACGTTAAATCTGAACAAAACGATGTCACCGTCTGCGATGACATATTCCTTGCCCTCGCTTCGCATAAGCCCCTGTTCCTTTGCGGCTGTCATTGTGCCGCATTTCATAAGGTCGTCGTAGGCGACGATCTCTGCACGGATAAATCCGCGTTCAAAATCGCTGTGGATTTTTCCTGCTGCCTGAGGAGCTTTAGTTCCCTTAGTTATGGTCCAAGCACGAACCTCCTTCGGTCCTGCTGTGAGATAGCTGATAAGACCGAGAAGAGTATAGCTCTCCTTGATAAGTCTGTCAAGACCGCTTTCGGCGATGCCCAGATCTTCAAGAAAAACTGATTTTTCTTCCGGCGGAAGCTCTGCGATCTCTGCTTCGATTCCCGCACAAATTGCTATGACCTGTGCGTGCTCGCTCTGGGCATGAGCCTTGAGCTTCATGTACATTTCATTGTCGGTAGGCTCTCCACCTGCCTCGTCCTCGCTTACATTGGCAATATAGATTATAGGTTTTAAGGTCAAAAGATTAGCCTCTGCAATGTAATTCAGCTCGTCCTTGCTGAGCTCCAGAGCTCTTGCACATTTGCCCTCTTCAAGCCCCGCATAAACCTTTTCAAGAGCTTCAAGCTCAGGGGCGAGAGTCTTATCGCCCTTCATTGCCTTGCGTACTCTGTCCATTCTTCGCTCAAGGATCTCCATATCCGAGAAGATAAGCTCAAGATTTATGGTTTCAAGGTCGCGCATAGGGTCGATGGCTCCGTCAACATGGATGATATTGTCGTCACTAAAGCAACGGATAACGTGAAGGATGGCATCAACCTCTCTGATGTGGGAAAGGAATTTGTTTCCGAGTCCCTCACCCTTGGATGCGCCTCTTACAAGGCCTGCGATATCGACGAATTCTATAACGGCGGGAGTATATTTTTCGGGGTTATACATTTCTGCAAGGACATCGAGGCGTCTGTCAGGCACAGCAACGATTCCGACGTTTGGCTCAATGGTGCAGAAGGGGTAGTTTGCAGATTCCGCACCCGCATTTGTAAGGGCATTGAAAAGAGTACTTTTGCCGACATTTGGCAGACCTACTATACCTAGTTTCATTTATTCAGAGTTCTCCTAACATATTTATTCATAATATTATAGCTCATATATATGAATTTTTCAAGTATATTTAGCAATTACATCGAAAAAAATTTATTTTTTTGTAAAAAATGATTGCATTTTTCGTAAAATGTGATATAATATTAAAATGAAAGTGGTATTTTACACACAGTTTCTTCATTTTTACGACAAAATTCTATGAAAATTCAAAATTTAATCACATGATTTTCCCATTTGTGCTTTAAAATGGTATCATCGAGGATTTACAAGGAGGTAAAACGGTATGATGGATACGAAGATCTTGCTTATTGATGACGATGCTAACATATGTGATCTTGTAAAAATATATCTTGAAAATGAAGGATATGATGTTAAGGTTGCCAACGACGGTATCGAAGGTCTTACTTTTTTCAAAATGTATGAGCCCGATCTTATACTGCTCGATATCATGCTTCCCAAAAAGGACGGATGGCAGGTTTGCCGAGAGATAAGAGAACAGTCTTCAAAGCCTATTATTATGATAACTGCAAAGAGCGAGGTTTTTGATAAGGTTCTCGGTCTTGAGCTTGGTGCTGATGATTTTATCGTTAAGCCCTTTAATGTTAAGGAGCTTTCCGCAAGAGTAAAGGCTGTACTTCGCCGCTATAATGCCCATTCTTCCCAGAATGACGACGATATTATTAAATTTGAGAATATTGAGATAAGCCTTCAGAAATATGAGCTAAAGCTTGGGGGTAAGAGCGTTGACGTTCCTCCGAAGGAGCTAGAGCTTCTCTATTTTCTTGCTTCTAATGCAGACCATGTCTTTACCCGAGACCAGCTTCTTGACAAGGTTTGGGGCTTTGATTATCTGGGTGACTCCAGAACTGTTGATGTTCATGTTAAGAGACTCCGCGAAAAGCTTGACGGTGTTTCTGATAAATGGACACTTCAGACTGTTTGGGGCGTTGGTTATAAATTCAAGCTTATTTAAAAGGTCAAGACTGCGCCAATGCCACAAAATGGCATTGGCGTATTATTTGGGAGACTAGCAATGGAAAAAAAGATAGGTGAGAATGAGTTGATAGCGATAATTTCATCATCGGTTCATGATATGAAAGCACCGCTCACCTCTATCTCGGGCTTTGCAGGCGCAATGCTTGACGGAACGATACCCAATGAAAAACGGGAACATTATCTTGCTGTTATTCGCGACGAAGCTGAGCGGATGCGCCTTATATGCAATGAGCTTCTTGAGGCGTCGAGGATAGAGGCGGGCGTTGAAAGCTATAAAATCGAGGAAGTGGATGTTGCGGATTGTGCAAGAAATGTTATCGTTTCTCTGCTTGACGAGATCGAGGCGAAAAAACTGAATTTTTGCTTTGAGGAGACGGATGTTTTACAGACCGTTACGGGAGATAAGGGAGCAATTACCCGTTTGCTGTATAATATCTGTGAAAATGCGGTAAAATTCTCCTATGAGGGGGGCGACATGGGGGTAACCCTTAAAATTATAGACGGGTTCAATGCCGTTGGTATCGAAAACAGTGGTGATGCCATAAGCGAAGATGACATGGAAAAGATATTTTTGCCCTTTTACAGAGCAGGTAATGGGAGCGGAAGCGGTCTTGGGATGTTCATTGCAAAAAGAATTGCCGATGCCCACGGAGCAGAGATAAGAATTTCGAGAAATAAGGATAGAACGGTATTTACCGTTATATTTAAGCGAGGTTGATTATGGAAGATAATATTTTTGATGCCGAGGAAAAAAATGAGATAGAGTCAGAGGAGACGAAAAAAAACGAAGATGGGGAGAAAAGGGAAGAGACGGAGCCTGATCCCATATATGCCTTCAAATGGAATTACGAAGATCAGGAGAGGGCAAATTTTGAGCGTGAAAAAGCAAAAAAGAAGAACGGAACGAGAACTTATGCCATTGTCATGACTGCGGCTTTTGCCATTTGCTTTCTTATTCTTATTGCTATTCTCGTGCTTGATGGCTTTGCAAATATAACAGAAACGAAGATAGTAGAGCATGAAAGGACTATATACGTAAGAGAATACGATAGCGAAAGCGGTGTTCTTACCATTCCCGAAATTACCGAAAAGGTCAAGCCCAGCGTTGTGGGAATTGAGATAACAACTGAATCTGGTGGCGGAATCGGAACGGGGATCATTATGAGTGAGGACGGATATATTGCTACCAATGCTCATGTTGTTGAAAATGCAAAGACAGTTAAAGTAATAATGCCCGATGGTGCTGAAATTGATGCAGAGATCATCGGTAGAGATGAACTTAGCGACCTTGCGGTTGTTAAGATCGAGGGCAAGGAATATCCCGCTGCCGAATTTGGAAAGAGTGAGGAGCTTATAGTTGGTGAGCTTGCGGTTGCCATCGGCACGCCGGCGGGGCTTGAGCTTGCGGGAACTGTTACAGACGGCATAATTTCTGCAATAAATAGAAATGTTAAGATATATGATGACGCTACGGGCTCGTTGAAAAAGACCATGACCCTTATTCAGACCAGTGCCAGCATAAACAAGGGTAACAGTGGCGGTCCTCTGATAAATGACAGAGGGCAGGTCATTGGAATAAACACGCTCAAGCTTGCAGACGGATATGACGGAATAGGCTTCGCCATTCCCATTGACGGGGCATTAGTTATCCTAAATAAGATAATCGAGACAGGCGAAGATATTGTTGAGAATAATACGACCATAGCTGAGAAGCGAGTTATTATCGGAATTATGGGCGGAGCTGTTACCAAGAATGGAATATATCCTGCCACAGGCGTGCTTGTTTCTGAGGTAAATGAGGGATATGATGCTGAAAATTATTTAGAACCGGGTGATATCATTGTGGGAATCGACGGCTATGAGGTTCTTGATGTTGCAGATATTTCTGAGGTTCTTGTCACCAAAAAGGCAGGCGATAAGATCACTCTGAAGGTCTATAGAGAAGGCAATATTTTCGACTGTGATGTAATAGTTGATTATGAAAAATAAGGCTTAGTTTCGGCATTTCTGTTTTATCATAAAATAATATATAAATATCATCAGAATTCACATCTGTTTCAGAAAAAATGAGGTTGATCCACTTTTATGGATCAACCTTTTTTGTGATTATTTCGACAAATATTGACAAAACTATTTTTTGTGATATAATATTAAGTGCCAAACAAACTGAATACATACCACGGAAAGTGTGCATTTTAATTATGAAAAAATGCATGCTCATTTCTGCATACTTTTTGATGGTATATGGAGTTTGTTTGGCGACATCCGAGCTATGCGTTTTTGTGCGTGGCTTCGGCTGCGCACTTTTTGTTTTTTGACATATTTCGCAAAAATTACAAATGCTATTATGGCACTAAAAAATGGGGAGGTTAAAAAATTAAAAAAGTCTTTGCATTTGTGTCAAGGCAAAGCGCAAAAATATTATATCTAAGGAGAAGAAAAATGAAATTTTTGGAGTTTTTAAAGAGAACGTTGAAGAAAAAGCTTGGAAAGATACTTTTAGTGGCTGTTCCACTTGTTCTTGTGATTTCGGTTATTGCTATTTCCGCAGCACTTAAAAAGGATACGATTGACCTTGATTTAATGTATGACACGCTCGAAAGATCAAGTGAATTAACAACCATAAAATTTAATCACGAAGGTATGGTGGATTTTAAGGACAGTGGGTGGAGCTTCATAAACAAAGGAAATTTTACTATGAAATTTAATGCCACTGTGAGAATAGGTGTTGATTTGAAAGAAATTGAAATTAATCCGGATAAGGTAACGAGAACAATTTGGTTACATATTCCCGATGCAAAGGTTTTTTCGGTTGAAATAGACCATGATTCGATAAAGTTCTATGATGAAAAATTTGTCCTTTTTAATACCGATGCCAAAGAAAATAACAATGAGGCTATTTCTCAAGCAAAAAAAGAAACAATTGAGCGTATTGAGAATAAAATGGGTATTCTTTCGGTCGCTGATGAACAGGCTGAATTACTTATAAAGGGGCTTATTGGTGATCTTGTTCCCAAGGAATATAAAATAAAAAAAGCATAAAGGACTTTTCATTATATAAATAGTAATTTATATTAGGCTTCCCCTCGAGCGGAAGCCTAACAGTTCGATTAATTACTGTTTGAAAATTAAGAGTTAGGTTAGCGATTATTTGCAAAAAGAAACCGATCCGCCTAAGCGGAGCGGTGGGTGATCAAATTGTATATAGTCTCGAAAAGAGAATATTACTTACTGATTAGCCGTTTCTTCTTGCGTCAAAGCAAGCCTTGCAGTAGACAGGTCTGTCACTGGAGGGCTGGAAGTTTACCTTAGCCTCACCGCCGCACTCAGCGCAAACGGTTGTGAAAACTTCTCTGGGAGCTCTGTCGGCATTCTTTCTTGCATCGCGGCAAGCCTTGCAACACTTAGGCTTATTTACAAAGCCCTTTTCCTTGTAGAACTGCTTTTCGCCTGCTGTGAAAACAAATTCGTTGCCACATTCCTTGCAGACCAGAGTTTCGTCCTCAAAAACTTCCTCTTCCACTACTACATTCTCTTCTTCGTACATTGTCTTTTACCTCACTTTTGTGTACATTCCCGCTTTGCGGGATGATTTTATTAAAGAGAACTCACAAAGGAGCCTCATTTAACACAGATTTTAGTTTTTTTCTCGCCCTGAAAATAGCATTGTCAACCGATTTCTCGGTTTTGCTTAGCTTTTTTGCTATTTCGGATGAAGAATATCCTGCGGCATACAGCCCAAAAACCTCATTTTCAAATCCCGATAGTGTAACGGCAATAAGCTCGCTTAGCTCGCTAACCGCTTCTTGCTCTAAAATGCTTCTTGAAATGTCCTCGGGGTCTGCAATGTTAAAAATTCCTTCTATCGGAAAAACCTCAATACGGCTTCTTTTTGCGGAGCGCAGTTTTGAAATCAGTGCATTTCCGATACATATTTTTGCATAGAGACCAAAGGTAACTTTATTCTGTTCCGATCTATATGTCAGGGCTGCCTTGGATAAAGCTATCAAGGCAAACTGCAAAACATCATCTTTCTCATAATAAGGCGAAAGACCCTCATAGCACCTACCGACCATACTGTCGATAAGAGGCATATAATACTGAACCAAACGGTCAAAGGCGTTTTCATCACCGTTTTTGTACGAACAGAGAAGTGCGGTGAGTATTTCGGGAGAAAGATACTTGTTTTCACTAACATTCTTTGATCCCATCAGAGCACCGCCGATTCCTATTAAAAAATGAAATTAAACGTATATCCACACCTAATATTATACCATTATTTTTCACAATGTCAATAGTTTTTTTACAATTATTTATCGTCAAAACCAACAAAAATGTATAAAATTCTGCATATTTAGAGATTATTGATACTTTTTCGACATTTTTTGCATTTAAAAATCAAAGAGATAATTGACATTTCCCGCAAGAAGAGCGGTAACTCCGCGGTATATTACCTCGGGACGGTCTCTGAAATTCTCTTTCATCTTTTCAACTCGTTCCAGAGTGTCAACAATGAGAGTGGTGGTATAGATAACCACGCCCTTTTCGATAAGCGAGCATTCGATCTTGTATCTTCCGTCATCAAGCTTTTCCGAGTTACAGCTTGACTTAACTTCTCTTCTCTTAAAATCGAGATAACGAAGGGCATAGCGCAGACTCTGGTCAAGTATAGAGGGAAGGATATCGCTCTTCAGCTCTCTTGCAACAATGCGTCCCTTTTCCGAAACATAGTAATAATGCTCGTCTCCGCTGTCGTCAACGAGGATCAGACCGTCATCTACCATTTCGTGAAAGCACTCCGCAAAATCAAGATAAATGATATAATCCGTTTGCATTACCACATCGTTTATGGTTACGAAATCTAAGGGGTAGTTAATATTTTCCATCAAATAAAGCACGAAGATCTTAACATTTCTGCGGCTTCCTATGGGTGAACTCATATTTTTTTGACCTCCTTCGGCAACTACTATATATATTTTACCACAAAACAAAAAAATTTCAAGATATTTTGCGATTTTATCTTTACAAAAGACATTTTTTTTGGTATTATATATGTATCTATTCAAATTGGGAGAAGACATATGATAAGTATAGCAATTCTTGGCTTTGGAGTTGTCGGAAGCGGCACTGCAGAGGTCATTGAAAAAAATAAGGATGTAATAAAGGCAAAAACAGGTGCAGATATTGCCATAAAGCATATTCTTGATCTTCGAGATTTTCCTGAAAGTCCTTTTGAACACCTTATAACTCACGATTTTAACGATATTATAAATGATAAAGACGTGGATATCGTTGTAGAGGCAATGGGCGGAGCCCATCCCGCTTATGATTTTTCAAAAGCGTCACTTGAGGCGGGCAAGAATGTTGTAACCTCGAATAAGCTTGTTGTTGCGGAATTTGGTACGGAGCTTCTTGAGATCGCCGAGAAAAATGGGGTAAGATATCTCTTTGAGGCAAGCGTTGGTGGCGGTATCCCGATAATCAAGCCTATGATGAGCGATCTTGCTCAGAATAATATCTGCGAAATTTCAGGTATTCTTAACGGTACAACCAACTATATTCTTACGCAGATGTCGCAAAACGGCACGTCTTTTGAGGCTGCCTTGAAGCAGGCGCAAGAAAAGGGCTATGCAGAGGCAGATCCCACATCCGATATTGAGGGACACGATGCTGCCAGAAAAATAGTTATTCTTGCGGCGCTGGCATACGGAAAGTTGATCTCTCCCTCTAACGTTCACTGTGAAGGAATCACAAAAATAGATTCAAGAGATGTTATGTTTGCCGAAGCTCTCGGCGGTCATTCCATAAAACTCATCGGTCATGCGGAAAAGGTTGGTGAAAAGCTTCTTGCGTTCGTTTCGCCGAGACTTATCAACGCATCAAATCCCCTGCATGATGTTTCTGATGTTTTCAACGGAATTCTGGTCAGCTGTGATATGCTGGGGGATGCAATGTTCTACGGAAGAGGCGCAGGCAAACTTCCAACTGCAAGTGCCGTTGTTTCAGATGTTATCGACATTGCCGTTAAGCTTGGTACAAGTGCGGGTTCCGCAAAATGGACAGCTGCAAAGGAGAATGACATTGCCTCTCTTTCGGAGTATGTATGTGCGCATTATTTCCGCATCGAGGGATGTGAAAAATGTATGGGCAAAGTATTTGACGAGGTGTGCAGCAGTCGTACGATAGATGGCGAATGTGCGTTCATAACGAAGCCCATGACAGAGAGTGAGGCTGTGGCAAAGGAAAACGCTTTTGCCGATAACGGAATCAAAGTTCTTTCAAGAATAAGAGTTCTATAATATAATATCACAAAACAAAAAAGGACGTTGGTCCTTTTTTGTTAGATCATGTTGCCGTCTTTATCCGTATATGGCGTGGATATGAAGTATGAATTTTTCTGCAAGGTAAGCGTATGGGAAAAAAACGGAAAAAGTAGTTTTGAGATCTTATATGACGTTAAGATTGTATGCCGTATCCGAGCGTAGTGGGGTCTCTGAAGATAGCAAGCCTTGGAGTCAAAAATGTGAAGATTATAAATACCGCACCGATTAAAAGCAGCGTGAAAAATGCATATTTTGGCTTTTTGCAGATTATACTGTTTTTATTAAATTGACGCACCTCATAAATATATGAAATGGCGGCGGAGATGAAGAATATAGAGATGTTGATAAAATCGGGCGATTTTCCTATGACACCGTTATAGGTGTAAAAGAGCACGGGTATCATTGCTAGTCCCAGAAGTGATGAATAGAGCTTGATGCACCAAAAATTCTCGTATTCTTTAAAAAAGCGATATTCTATCAGAGAAAATATCAACATTGGGAAAAATAATATTTTCATATGCTCCCATGTTGATTCGTTTACAGCAGAGAAGGAGGCGGCAATGATGCTCTTGCCCGTCCATTCATAGACGAAATGAAGCAATGTGCCGAGAAGAGAGGTCACTGCAAAGCCAAGAAGTGACCAAAGAGAGATCGAGCGTTTCATAAATTATTCCTTTCGTTTTTTTAGAAGTATATTACGATAAGTATGTGATTATGCTATTTATTCTATTGCCAAAAATAGTTTTTTTTAAATACAAGAGACCGAGGTCGTCGGGCTTATAAACCGGAAGTGTTGGTTTGACTCCAACTGCCACTATATCGGTCTTATAGATAATCAGCCATCAAGTTTGCACTTGATGGCTTTTTGCAGCTTAAAAATTGTACCGCAGTAAACAAAGAAAAAGGGAGGGGCGGAAAGTGATTATATTTTCGGGAATTGTCCAGACTTTTGCTTCCATCGGTGGTATTGTGTTGTGCTAGATTAAGTGTAATACGACTATGCTTTAGTGACACGTATGACCGCACTCAGATGCAACAAGAGATGATAGAGAATTTCAAAAAAAGCCCTACGAATTATTATTTGGGTAGATCATCGGAAGCAATTAACAGTCCCCAATAGCTTAGTAATTAGAATATAAATTTAAGACTCAGAACTTGCATTAACAATTAGTGTTATATTTGTTCATCACACCGCAATAATTGTGCGATATAATAAAATGATATAATGGGTTTATTATACGAATTATAATGCCTATTCCTCTTATTCTTGCCTCAAGGAGATGCCTGCAATGCAAGGAACACCAATACTGGCTTATGATACTGGAAACAACTCGAATGAACTGAAAATTGAATACCTTGTTGATGATGCCGACGAGAGAGAACTTAACGGTGAGAGCATATATCACATTTACCATGTAAGAATGATCACGGAATTTCTTCTTCGCGAACTGTCTGCATATAAGCCGGAGCTGTTTCTCCCCGAAGAAGATATAACTGCAATAGCGATGGCATCTGCACTGCACGATATTGGCAAGCTACAGATACCTAAAAGCATTCTCGATTATCCCGGAACACTTTCTCCGGTCGAATACGATATCATTAAAAAGCACTCCGTATTCGGCGAGCAGATTATCCGTGAGGCATATCATGGGGATATTTCTCCAAAAACCGTTGAATATGCCGCACAGATTGCCAAATACCATCACGAGCGAATTGACGGCACCGGATATCCCGAAGGGCTTCGTGGTGACGCTATTCCGTTGTGTGCCAAGGTTGTTGCGCTTGCGGATTCCTATGATGCGCTGACGAGCTCTCGCAGCTATAAGGAAGCATTTTCCCAGGACGTAGCACTTCAGATGATCTCAAGCGGAATGTGTGGCGTTTTTGACAAGGAACTCGTGGAATGTCTTATACGCGTTGTCAATCACCGAACACTGGTCACTTTCAGAGAAAAACTGCAGAAAAGGCGCAGTGTTGTGGGAGAATATTCCGATATCAGCCTTGCGAGAGTTCTGCTTATCGGAAATACCGAATATCTTACCGAGGAATTTGTGCAATCTACATTCCCGCAAAGTAAGGTTATGGTAGTCGGAAACACGGATCTAGGCGGCTCCGAGCGGATCAAGCTGTTCCGAGTACGTAAACCGTCGGTCAAAGCCATTCTTGAAACCTATGAATTTGACCTCATCGTCTTTTTCTCGGTGGGGCTGAAATTCCATTCTAACGATCAAAACGATGCAGAGGAGCTTCGTGAGGTTCTGCAGTTCTCTGCAGAGATGCAAAAAGGAATCAAGATTCTCTATCTGTCGCCTCTCGATTCCTCATTCAGCGAGCGTACCGACAAGGCGATAATGGCATCGGCTAACGAAAAGCTTTGCGAATTTTACGCAAAGCGATACGCTCTTGACATCAAAACCGTGCAAATACCCTACCTTTACAGTGCGTTGTACCAAAACGATTTTCTTTACGGTGTATTTGAGCAAATACACTCGGGTAAAATCGTGTTAATTCCGGAATCGCCCACGTCGAGGATGCATTTCCTCTCCCTCACGGATCTGTCGGATCTGCTCACCCGTATTGTTGATAACTGGAAATCCGGCAGCGGTATTTTAAGCGTTGGCGATGAATTTCACCTTACCTTCTCGGATTTTGCCGAGTGCCTTAAAAATATCGCGGCGAATGTGAAAACTGAATTTACCGAGAGCCATACCTCGGGTATTATCAAAACCACAAATACGGCACTCAGAAACGAATACGGCTGGTTTGCGAAGATATCCGTTCTCGAGGATATAGAGGAGCAGTACGAGTTCTATCTTACCACCAAAAAGGAGAAAGCAGAAACATTTTATGACAGAGTCAAAAAATGGCTCTCAAAGCATTCGTTTGCCATAAAGATCATCGAGCTGTTTCTGCTGTTTTTCCTATCCGAGCTGTTTATACATATAACCGACTCAGCCGTTATTTTTTCCATCGTTGATTTCAGAACCATCTTTATCGTGATCATGGCAACGCTGTATGGCTTGTCCTTCGGTATTGCCGCATCGGCACTTGCCAGCGTTTCGTATTTCATCGCAAAGGTCATGGCGGGGACAGATCCGCTGACCATATTTTACGAGCCGACAAATTGGCTTGCATTTGTGTTCTTTTTCTTGGTGGGAGGGCTTTGCGGTTACGTCAATCTGAAAAAAGAGGAGCAAGGTAAACATCTCGAAGAGCAGAACAAACTGTTAGAAAATAAGCTTATATTCACCGGAGAGATATACGAGGATACCCTTCGTGAGAAAAAGGACCTGAAAAAGCAGATCATCAGCTCAAAGGACAGCTTTGGCAAGATTTTCGACATCACTCGAAAGCTAAACACCGTTGCTCCACAGCAGCTATATCTTCACACTATCGAAACCTTTGAAGATATCCTTGAAAACAAGAGCATTGCGGTGTATTCCGTAAACTCAAAGAACGCTTTCGGTCGTCTTGAGGTCGCATCACGAGATCTTCTCGACATTGCCGCACGTTCCGTCTCTTTGCAGACCTATGCTCCCGTTGTTGAAAAGCTTCGTGAGGGCGGCATATGGAAAAACACCGAGCTTAAAAGCGAGTACCCTATGTATGCGGCAGGTGCTTATAGAGGTGATGAGCTTGTGCTTATGATATTTCTGTGGCATGCGGATATGGGTCAGCGTTCGCTCTACTATGTAAACCTTTTCAAAATTTTGCGTGATCTTGTGCAGATGTCACTTCTGCGCGCACACGACTATGGCAACGCCCTCATTGAAAAGCAATATATCTCAGGCACACACATAATGAACGCCGAATACTTTGAGGAGTGCGTACAGAATTTTGCCGCACTCGCAGAAAAGAAGGTATCCACCTACGTTATGCTGGAGTTTTCATTGAACGGCCATACTTTGAAAGAAGCGGATGATATGCTCGCCGGCAAAATCAGGCTTAACGATATTCTCGGAATTACATACGACGGTCGGCTGCGCCTCATTCTCTCCCAAGCAACCGAAAAGGACATCGAATTCATCCTGCCTCGGTTTAATGGACTCGATATTACCGTCACCGTCATGAAATAAGAAAGGCGATATATGCTTTATATTATAACTGCGGCTGTGCATCTTCTTGTATGCCTGCTTGTGTTTATCGGAATCAAAACCCGAGTTCTGTCGGTACATAAATATATGTTCTTCGTGGCACTTCTGCTTCCGATTTGGGGAGTGCTGATCGTGCTAATACTGCATTTTCAGATAGCATTTGACGCTACCGATTCTGCCGAGATCGGCGTTGAAAAATTAAAGCTTGAATCTGAGCTTTATAAAAGCGTCTCCGTGGATGAAAAGAAGGCAGACACTGCAATTCCGATCGAAGAGGCTCTGCTTATCAACTCGGCGAGAGAACGCCGATCCATTATCATGGATGTTCTGAACGACAACCCCGGTGATTACGTGGAATTTCTGCAAAAAGCAGGAAATAATGATGACACCGAGGTCGTACACTACGCTGTGACGGCGATGGTGGAGATATCCAAGGAAAACGACTATATGCTCCAAAAGCTGGATGCAGAACACACCGCAAATCCCGACGACATGGGTGTTTTGTCAAATTACATAGACTTTTTGTGGACCTGTCTTACACAGAACCTTATGCAGGGACAGGTTGAGGTTATGAACCGTGAGCTTTTCAGCCATCTGATAAGCAAAAAAATAGCAGTGGACGGTGATATTACCGATTATTCGCACCTTGCTGAAAACGAGCTGAAGCGCAAAAACTATGATGTCGCCGGAGAAGTTATCAGCAGAATGGGCAAAAAATGGCCGGAAGCTGAGGAGTATATCCTGTTAAAAATACAGTATCTCGCCGCTCTTGGTAAGGGAAGCGAGATACAGGACTTTGTGAAAGAAACGGAAAACAGTCAGATTTACAAATCATCAAAAACTAAGGAGGCGCTTGCGTTTTGGGTGAGCTGATAAACGGTATTCGCAAATTCAGCTTCAAGGGAATACTTGTTATCCTGCTGGTGTTTTCGCTGATTTCTGCGATTCTCCTCGTGGAGCTGAGCGGAATACGGGCAAACCGTTATGACAGAAAACTTGAACTGATGCCGCAGGATAAGATAGTCACAAAGGATGATGCCTGTAACTCTTTAGATAAAAATGCGCTTTTATTGCACCATAGCGGCGACGCATCCTCGTACACAGCGTATGAGCAGTTTGCCGTCATCCTTGCCGACATGAAGATCGGGTATGTTGAGGTAGACCTTGCACAGGATATACTGCCACCCTTTGACGGCTTCGAGCAGGTCATCGTCCTTTTGTCCGATCTTACTCCTCTTGGACAGTCGGTTTCCGATCTTTGCGACTTTGTACATGACGGTGGTGCCGCATGGTTTCCGCTGGTGCTTGAAACCAACGTATATTCCTCCGCAATCTCACAGATAATCGGAATTGACGATCTTTCGCCCGACTACTATACGGTAGAGAGCATTTATCCCAGAGAGGAGTTTATGATAGGCGGAGGACGAGCGTTTGATGTTTCAGATCCGTTTGAATCCTCCCTTACTGTTGTACTCTCGGATGATGCAAAGGTGTATGCCAACGCAGATGGTCCCGACGGTGTGCCGCTTGTTTGGAAAAAAGAGTACGGAAGTGGTGTTTTTGTAGTGGACAATATCGGTATGTACGACAAAGCGATGCGAGGATTTTATGCGGCGTCTTATAGCTTGCTTTCGGATGTGTGCGTGTATCCTGTTATCAACTCGTCTACGTTTTACCTTGACGACTTTCCCTCGCAGATCCCAAGCGGCAACAGCGAATACATACAGCGTGACTATCACACGACCATTCGTGATTTCTACATAAACATCTGGTGGCCGGACATGATGAATTTTGCCGACGAATACGGATTGAAATATACCGGACTTGCTATTGAATCCTATGACGATCACGTTGACGGTACAGCAGATGCGAAACCTGACACAGGAACATTCCTCAATTTCGGAAATATGCTTCTGCGAAAAGGCGGCGAACTTGGATACCACGGCTATAACCATCAGCCGCTCGTTTTGTCGAACAAAGATTACAAGGATCATTACGACTACAAAACCTGGCAGTCTGAGTCCGCAATGAAGGCGGCGTTTGACGAGCTTATCGAACTTTGCGACACGCTTTTCCCCGATGCTGAGTTTTCGCTGTACGTTCCGCCCTCAAACCTTTTGTCAGACGAGGGCAGACAGTTTTTGATTAAGGAATATCCGCATATAAAAATTATTTCCGGAATTTATTTTGATGATATTGCTGAAGCGGAGCTTGATTTTGGATGTATGCAGGAGTTTTCTGTGGATGAAAACGGCATCGTCGATCAGCCGCGCGTTATATCCGGTTTTATTTTGGATGACTTCCAAAATTTAGCCGCTGTATCTGAGCTGAATCTGCATTTTATAAACAGCCATTTTACCCACCCGGATGATGCACTCGACCCCGAGCGTGGTGCGGAGCTTGGTTGGGGGGAGATGAAGCGACGTTTTGATGATTTTCTGTCATGGCTCTATGAATCAGCGCCGGGGCTTCGTAATCTTACCGGCACTGAGGCGTCTGCCGCTGTACAGCGATTTGCAGCAGTGGCACCGAAAACGGAGTATACCGAGAGCGACGTGAAAATAACTATTGGCAATTTCTGCGACGAGGCACATTTTCTCGTCCGATTTAACGAAAAATCACCCGAAATTGTTACCGGTGGTGAACTCACCCATCTGACGGGTGGACTTTATCTGCTTCGTGCAACAGCGGATACCGTTGACATTACACTTAAATAGGAGTAAGCTGTGAGGATCTGTTTGGTTTTGGAAGGCTGCTATCCGTTTATCAACGGCGGCGTGTCCACTTGGATGCATCAATACATAAACGAAATGCCCGAGCATGAGTTTGTGCTGTGGGTTATTGGCGCAAAAGCCGAGGATAGGGACAAGTTTGTCTACACCTTGCCAGATAATGTAGTAGAGGTAGAGCAGGTGTTTCTCGATGATGCTCTGCGTGTTAAAGATACGGGCATATTCAATCATCACTTCACAGACGATGAAAAGGAAGCACTTCGGCGTCTTGTATCTTCCGATAAACCAAACTGGAATTTGCTTTTTGAGATGTATCAGGTACGACGCATCAATCCTATGTCATATCTAAAAAGCGAAAGCTTTCTTGAAACACTAACCGAAACCTGCCGCAAGGAGTTTCCTTTCACAGCTTTTTCGGATACATTCCATTCTGTTCGCTCACGTCTTCTGCCCGTGCTTTATTTTATGGGCTCGAAAATCCCACAGGCAGACTGTTATCATGCCATCTGCACGGGATACGGCGGACTTCTTGCCTCAATGGCGGCTTACATTACCAAAAAACCGATGCTCCTTACCGAACACGGTATATATACAAGAGAGCGCGAGGAGGAGATCATACGCGCAAAATGGGTGTCGAGAGCCTTCAAGCCCCATTGGATAGATTTCTTCTATATGCTATCAGACCTTACCTACGAAAGAGCGTTTCGCGTAACGTCTCTTTTCACCCGTGCCATGCACACGCAGATTGATATGGGATGCGATGCGTCAAAATGCAGAGTAATCGAAAACGGAATCAGCTATGAACGGCTTTGTAATATTCCCCTTAAGGAGGACGACGGAACAGTCGATATCGGTGCGGTCGTTCGCCTTGCACCTATCAAGGATATCAAAACCATGATATACGCATTCTTCGAGCTTTGCGCCAGACGTGACAACGTACGCCTTCACATCATGGGCGGCGTTGACGATCAGGAATACGCTGACGAATGCTATGCTCTCGTGAAACAGCTCGGTCTTGAGGATAAGATCATTTTCACAGGTCGTGTCAACATCATCGAGTATTTTGAGAAGCTCGACTTCACTCTGCTTACAAGCATTTCCGAGGGACAGCCCTTGTCAGTGCTGGAATCCTTTGCCGCAAGACGTCCCGCTGTGACGACGGATGTTGGCTGTTGCAGCGAGCTTCTTAACGGCAAGCCCGGGGACACGCTCGGCAAGGCAGGATATTTCGCTCCTCCTATGCAGCGTTCAAAGCTTGCTGACGCCATGGAGCCGCTTTGTGAATCCAGAGAGCTTCGCTTAAAAATGGGCGAAATCGGTCAAAAGCGTGTATACGAAAATTTCAGATATATAATCATGCTCACAAAATACCGTGATCTTTATAAAGAGGTGGAAAAAGAATGGCCGGAATCGGATTCGAATTAAAAAAGCTCTTTGCCAAAAAAGGCGTTCTTAATTCCGCCAAGGCATACGGATATGCGGCAGTGATCTGCACGGGTCCTATGCTTCTCGGAGTTTTACTGCTTCTTGGCATAATGGCACTCTGCAGCGTTTTTGAAGTCGGACTTCACACGCGGGAGATGCTCATATGCATGATAACATACACACTGCTCGCCTCGGTTACCGTATCCTCTTTCTTTTCCATGGTTGTGACGAGATATGTGGCTGATATGCTCTTTGAGGAGAAAAAAGAAGCGGTACTTCCTGCATTTTGGGGTTCTACTGTTATTATGTTGGCAGTAGGCAGTATTTTGTACGGTGTTTTTCTCGTTTTTTCGGGAGCAACGCTGTTACAGGGGATACTCTGCTTCACTCTGTTCGGAGAGCTTATTATCGTTTGGAATGCGATGGGATTTCTGTCGGCTATCAAGGACTACAAAGGGATTTTTCTTTCCTTTCTCACATCCGTTGCCGTTAGCATCCTTCTCGGCGCATTTCTCTTGTGGCTTAAGCTTCCCGTTATCGAATCGCTTCTGTTCTCGGTGAGTGTCGGATACGGAGTTATGCTTATATGGGACGTTATTCTGCTTCACCGCTATTTTCCCCATACAAAACTCGGAGCTTTCACGTTTATGCGGTGGATAGATGCGTTTTTGCCTTTGGCACTTTCGGGATTTTTTATGAACGTCGGTATGTTTTCTCATCTTGTGATAATGTGGTTTTCCGACATTGGAGTACAAGTACACGGCTTATTTTACGGTGCGCCGTGGTACGACGTTCCCGCACTGCTTGCGTTCATGACCGCACTTATGACTACCGTCAATTTCGTAGTGTCGGTTGAAGTGAACTTTTACCCCAAATACCGCAATCATTACAGCCTTTATAACGACAAAGGCACGATCGACAACATAAAGCAAGCTGAAAAGGAAATGATCGACACGCTGAAAACCGAGCTGTTCTACACTGCACTCAAACAGCTTTTGTTCACCGCTGCCGTTATTGCACTCGGCGGATATCTGCTCGATCTGCTTCCGCTCGGATTTAACGAGGTCATGCGTGGATATTTCCGTACTCTTTGTGTCGGATACGGCGTTTATGCCATCGGAAATATGCTTATGCTGATCTTGCTCTATTTCACGGATTACAAGGGTGCATTTATCACTACGGCAGTCTTCGCTGCGGCAACAGTTGGCTTTTCGGTGTTATCGCTGTTATTTTCCAATATTTACTATGGTTTCGGCTTTTTGATTGCTGCTATGATATTTGCCGCCGTATGCGCCGTGAGGCTTGATTATTTTACAAAACGGCTTCCGTACTATATTCTGTCGGTTCAGCCGCTTGTATCAGAGGACCGATCCGGAATATTTACAAGACTCGGAGTATTTCTGGAAGATAAGCTGGAGGAAACAAAAAAATGAGGAAAAAGATTTTATCTGCCACATGTCTGCTTTTGGCAGCTACCATGTGTATGTACGGATGCGATGATACATTTGATTCAGCCGTGAATTCAAATCTCGGCACGACTATTTCCAAATCGGAAATACAGACCGAGGAGGATATTCATATACGAGATAAAGATCTCTTGTATGAACAGCAGAATAATACCGAGATCGTAACGATGTATCTCACGGTTTCCACCGGCAACTCCGCCGAGAATACCGATCACACTTGGGAGGAAATAAATACCTATTCCGCTTACGATTACGAAGAAATGGGTGTTGAGCGGTATAAAATAGCCGGACTGATTCAGGTGGGCGATGACAACGGACTGATCCCCGGTGAGCTTGGCTACGGTCAGGTCGCACCCAACTGCACGGTGCAGATACGTGGTCAATCTTCCAGCCGAAACGTGCAGAAAAACTATAAAATCAGCATCAAAGACAACAAGGGTGACTGGCGTGGGCAGCAGACAATAGCACTCAACAAGCATCAAGGCGACGGTCTTCGCTTTCGCAATAAGCTCGGATTTGACCTTCTTACGGGAATTGACGAGTTGATGAGTCTTCGCACCACCTTCGTACGGCTTTATGTAAAGGATCTGACCTCGGGAGTCGACGCAAAATTCGAGGATTACGGAATCTATACACAGGTTGAACAGCTTAACAAGACTGCTCTCGAGCGTCACGGACTTGATAAAAGAGGGCATCTTTATAAGATCAATTTCTGCGAGTTTTACCGTTATGAGGACACGATAGTTGCAAAGGACGATCCAAGATACAATATTGCAAAGTTTGAAGAGATACTTGAGATCAAAGGCGATGACGATCACACAAAGCTTATACGTTTGCTTGAACGAATAAACGACTATTCAATCCCGATAGAAACCGTACTCAAAGAGGATTTTGACATCGAAAACGTGGCATATTGGATGGCATTTCAGCTGCTCGTCGGAAACGTTGACACGCAGAGCCGAAACTTCTATATGTACAGCGCACAGAACGATAATCGTTGGTACATACTCTCATGGGACCTTGACGGAGCGTTCAAACGGACGGAATACGAGCTTCTCGGGCGAAACGACTACAGCGAGTGGGAGTCCGGAGTGAGTAACTATTGGGGCAACGTGTTATTCCAAAGATGCCTGAAATCGGAAACGTTCCGTGGGGCGCTCACCGCAGCTGTGGATGATATTTATGCTAAACTCTGTGACGGACGTGTGGAGGCATATGCAACAACTTATGCCGAGCTTCTGAAACCGTTGATCTACACCGGACGTGATGCTCTCTATATGCCGGTCACTTCTGAAGAGTACGATGTTGTTGCAACGACTCTTGTGGATGAGATAAAGGATAATTATCAGAACTTCAAGGATTCCTTTAAAAATCCGATGCCGTTCTACATAGGTGTTCCCGAAAATAACGGTCAGAAGCTTAGTGTAACGTGGCAAGCATCATACACCTTTGATGCCGAGCCAATCTCATACAGCTTCGAGCTTGCACGAGACTACACTTTTGAATATCCCATCGTTAAACAATATGATCTCATAATTCCAATGGCAGAATTTGATCTTCTGCCCGAGGGACAGTACTTCATCCGTGTTAAAGCACAAGATACGGGCGGTCAGACACAGACTGCTTTCGATTCCTATATAACCGACGGCGGTAAGGTTTACGGAACAAAAGGCTTCTATGTTGATGAGAACGGACAGATCGTGGAGGATGTTTATGTCGAAGACTGAACGCTACCGTCACGAATGGAAGTATCTTATTGATACAGCGCAAAAGGAGCTTATCTGCCAGCGACTCTCTCCGTTTTTAGAGCTTGACAAGCACGCAAAATCAGGCGGATATATGATCAGGAGTCTATATTTCGATGATTATTTTAACACAGCCTATGAAGAAAAGGATGCAGGCGTGCTGGAACGAAAAAAATACCGTATACGCATCTATAACTGTTCAGACAGCAGTATAAAGCTTGAGCGAAAAAAGAAATTCGGCAGTTACATCTTCAAGGAGTCGGCAACTCTCACGAGGGACGAGGTCTACAAAATTCTCGACAGCGACTACGAATTTTTGCTGCACAGCAAATATCCGCTATGCAGGGAGTTTTACGTTGAATGTGTCAGCAACGTAATGCGTCCGCGCACTATCGTTGACTATGACCGCGAGCCGTGGATTCTGGATGCCGGAACGGTGCGCATCACCTTTGATATGGACGTGCGTGCTGCTGTCGGAAGTTACGATATTTTCGATGACACGCTTCCCGCACTTCCCGTGCTTGAGCCGGGCAAGTGTGTAATGGAGGTAAAATACACCGAATTTCTGCCGAAGTTTGTGCGTGACATTTTACCCGACAGGGCATCCGAGTTTACAGCAGTGTCGAAATATGTGCTTTGCTATGAGAAGACAGAGTATATGCGAAGCTTTAAATATTGGTATGAAAATTGATTTGGAGGATGACTATGAGTGTACAGGATTTTATAAAAAAATCAATTCTTGAGTCTGGTGCGTTTGACGGAGTAAGTATAACGAACGCTGCACTCGGACTTCTAACAGCTCTCATTATGGGTGCAGTTATTTACTTTGTATACAGAAAATTTTATACCGGTGTAATCTATTCCCGCAGTTTTGCGATCACGCTTGTGGGTATGACGGTGCTTACAGCTATGGTTACGCTTGCCATCAGTACAAACATCGTAATCTCCCTCGGTATGGTCGGTGCGTTGTCTATCGTACGCTTCCGTACCGCCATCAAGGATCCGCTGGATCTTTTATACCTTTTCTGGGCTATAACGACGGGAATTACGGCGGGGGCGGGAATGTATCTGCTCGTTTTAGTTGCGGCACTCGTTATGACATTGATGATAATTCTATTTTATCATAAGCAGCAGAGGGGACGCATCTACATACTCGTAGTTCACTATAACGGTGATGCGGTTGGGGATGATATCATTCGTGCATTTGGCAAAATGAAGTATTTCATCAAATCCAAGACCGCAAGAAAAGATAAAACCGAAATGGCAATCGAGATATTCTGCAAAAACAACGATACCTTCTTCATGGAAAAAATAAACTCGATTGATGGGGTTGAAGATGCTACCCTGATTCAATACAACGGTGAATATCATGGATAAGATTTTTCAGTCATTAAACGATTTCACGACCGTAAAAAAGCTTTTTGAGGCTATCAACAAAACAACGGATGACTTTTTGTTTGTATTTGATATACCGCACGATGAGAACTGGTTTTTTGGCTCTATTGACGAGCGATTTGCCGTGAGAAAGCCGGGTAGTGAGGTCAACACCTTTGAACAACTGCTTACAGTCGTACATCCGGCTGACCGAAAGGCACTTTGTGAGGACATAGAAAGAATCAAAAACGGTATACAGGACTGTCACGATATGAACTACCGTTGGATAAATCGCAGCGGCGAAATCGTATGGGTCAGCTGTCGAGGACGGGTTGTACATGATGAAAGCGGCAGCCCCCATCTCATGATCGGAAGAGTATCGGAGGAAGCGGTACGTCATCTTTATAATCCGATCACCGGTCTTTGGAATAAAACCAAGCTTCGTGAAGATCTGAAGATTCGTTTGACGGGGTCTGTGGGATCGCTTATGTTACTTGAAATTCCCGAACTTGCTGACATCAATTTAAGTCATGGAAGAAGCTTTGGCAATCAGCTGCTTTGTGAGGTGGCGGATATTCTTGACGGTATAGATTCGGTGGAAGAAGCATACCATATTGACCATAATAATTTTGCGGCTGTAATCAGCGAATCATGCTACGAGAAAATGCAGGAGATATTCCAGCAGATAAACAGTGTTATGAGTGAAAAATGTTCGCTCTGCGCCGGAGCTGTTCCGATCGACAAGAGTCTCTTTATGGACGTTTCTCAGCTGATAGATTCCGCAAATGTCACTCTGCAAAAAGCAAAGCAAAAAATAACCGACTGTTTTGAAGTCTTTTCTGCCGAGGATATTGAGCAAAGAATAAATGCACTTACACTTCTTGAGGAGTTCAAGGAGAGCGTGCAAAACAACTTCAAAGGCTTTGAAATCTGGTATCAGCCTCAGGTGAGAAGCGGGAGCTATGAGCTTTACGGAGTGGAGGCACTACTCAGGTATAATTCAAAAAAAAGAGGAAAGGTTTTTCCCGATTCATTCATCCCGCTTCTCGAGCAATCACGTCTGATTGAGGCTGTGGGAATGTGGGTGCTGGATCAGGCACTCGCTCAGTGTAAAGCGTGGCGCAAATTCATTCCGTCACTGCAGGTGAGCGTGAACTTTTCAAGCGTTCAGTTTGAGGACCATAAAATCGGAGAAAAAATTGTTGATACTCTGAAAAAAGCGGGAATGCCCGGAGAGTCGCTTACCGTTGAATTGACGGAGTCCGTTCAGTTGCATCAGGACAAGCATTTTTATGATTTGATCAAGTATATCAAATCGTACGGAGTGCGTTTTTCCATAGATGATTTCGGAACGGGCTATTCAAATCTCGGATATTTGAAACAGCTTGACGTAAACGAAATCAAAATTGACCGAAGCTTCGTGTCCGAGATTGAAAAGAATAGCTACAATTACCGACTTATCAGCAACGTAATTGAATTTGCGAAAACCAACTTCATACATGCGTGCTGTGAGGGTGTCGAAACTGCAAAAGAGCTTTCTATACTTGAGCCGCTTAAGGTGGATTTTTTCCAGGGATATCTCTTTGACAAGCCCTGCACAGCCTATGAGATCGCACAAAAGTACATCCACAAATCTTCCGATGCATATGAGGCAAGAATCGCGGCTATTGAGGAGATAAACCGTTTCAAAGAGCAATTCGGAACTGTACACTTCGAGCCAAAGAATATCCTGCGAGCAAATGATATCGGGCTGTGGATCATTCGAATAGACGAAAAAAACAACCTTAATGAGCTGCACGTAGATGATGTAATGGAGCGAGTGCTTGGCGTCACGGAGAAGTTATCACCGGGTGAGTGTTACGATTATTGGTACAGCCGCATTTCTCACAAGGATAAGGAATATGTTGATAACGCTGTCAATGTGATGATAAACGACGGAAAGGCAGTACAACTCGGTTATCGGTGGAATCATCCGGATGTTGGGGAGGTAACCGTCCGCAGCAGCGGAATACGCACGCCGGATGAAAACGGCAAAGTAGTGCTTGAAGGCTATCACCGCATACTCACCGGAGTTGAGGGAGCATAAACAAATTATACAAAGCAAGACCAAGGAGCAAAACATTATGAAGACCATTCAAAGCAAAATACTGTTTGTTGTAATTATCGCACTTATTGTGATTACTGCGCTAGTAACTTCCATCGCAGTCGGTGTGACGCATGAGATCATGCATAGAGATGCGGATAGAATATTAAATAACGTTTCGCAAAAGGAAGCTGCGTATATTAACGATATGCTCAACGATTTTATGCAGTCAGCGGCAATTATGGAGCATTATGCAACACACGAGCTTAGCAGTGCAAGTGCGTTGAAGGATAAGGCATATCTTGAAGAATATACGAATATTATACGCCATTTGTTTGACGAGGTTGCACTCAACACCGCCGGAACAAGCTCGTACTATCTCTGTTTTTCGCCGGAGGTGACCGGTGGTATTACTACCGGGTTCTATTCAAAATTCAAACCAGACGGCGTGTATGAGCTTACTAAAGAGGAATTCGCAGAGCTTGACCTGTTTAACGCAAAGTTTATTAAAGAATGCGGCTTTGACGTTATCGGATCCGACAACACGTGGTTGCATCCCCGCACGAGTACGTTTGCCCCCGACGATACGGTTGTGTCATACCTTGCGCCCATATACAAGGATGACGTTTTCGTAGGATTCCTCGGATTTAACATGGATTTCAACCATTTGCTTGAATTGGTAAACGAAATATCTGTTTATGACTACGGTTGTGTGCTACTTCTCAGCGAGGATAAAGGGATCTGCTACAATCCATCGAATAATGCAGAGATCAGCGAAGATTATACTGAGGCAACCACCCCTCTGAAAAATGGGATGAATCTTGAGCTTCGCGCTGCGTATAAGGATATCCAGAGCGGTATACGACCTATGATGAACTATATAGTCTGCGCCTTTTTGTTGGTGCTTGCGTTCGCAATTCTGTATACTATCTGGATAACACGAAGAATCGTTACACCGCTTAAAAAGCTCACCGCCGCAGCAGCCAGCATATCTTCAGGTGTGCAGGACGTGAATTTTGTCGTGGATTCAAAAGATGAGATAGGTATGCTCTCACGCGTGCTGAGTGATACTTACGCAAAGATTCGTGAGTATTCAACATATATAAAAGCTCTTGCATACAGAGATTCACTTACCGGTATCAAGAACAGCACTGCTTACACCGAAGCTATTGATGAGCTAAATAAGGAAATATACCTGAACAACCCCTCTTTTGGTGTAATAGTTGCGGACATAAACAATCTGAAGAAAACCAATGACACCTACGGACACGATGTTGGAAACGAGCTTATCGTTCATTCGGCAAGAATACTAACCGACATATTCAAAACAAGTTCCGTTTACCGAATCGGTGGCGATGAGTTCGCTATTATATTAAGGGGAAAGGACCTTGAGCGCCATCACACCCTTATTGAAAAAATGGACGCAGCTTTCTCTGCCGATTACATATCGGTAAACGATGAAAATGTACCGGTTTCAATAGCAAGGGGCGTTTCTGTATTCAATCCGTCAATCGACAACGTTTATACAGACGTATTTGCCAAAGCTGACCGTGCGATGTACATGAACAAGGAAGATATGAAAGCTACACTCGTGTGAGATAGTAATTGTCGTATAAAAAATATATATAATAAATGACGACGTCATCCGAGGGGTGACGTCGTCATTTGTCGTGTGACACTCATATACGTGGTGGTGAATGCCTCTCGAAATTCGCAGCAATGCGGTTCGGGAGGCATTTATATTGTAGCACTTGTGATGGCAGTTGTCAAGAGGTTTGGCGGATAAATATTTGGGACGCATTAGTCAAAGAAAACGCCGATGAGGTTTTGCTTTCCTTATCGGCGATTGTTATTTCAGTGTGCTTCATGCTCCGCATCGGCTTTAGTCTGATGCACCGTTCCGTATGGATGCTGTGGCGGTGCGTATAGCGAATAGAGCTTCAGCGGTCGGTTTCCGACGTTGACGATATTGTGCCATGTGCCTGCAGGAATGATGACTGCATAATTCCCGTCAACACAGGCTTTTTCGCAGAGCGAATGGCGGCAGCTTCCCATATAAACCTTGGCGTTACCGCTTTCGATGCGGATAAATTGGTCAACGTCTTCGTGCATTTCAACCCCGATGTCGCCGCCAACGGGGATACACATCAGAGTTAGCTGTGTATGACATCCCGTCCAGAGCGTGGTGCGGAAATTGCGGTTCATGTTAGTCGCATGACTAATATTGAATATAAACGGCTCGGCACCGTAGTCGCATATCTCGGGATGCCTGCCGCAGTTGTGGTTTCGCATATTGATACCTCCAATCATGGTACAGTATCAGTGTATGCGCAGCTTACTCGCTTTGATAAAGCGTAAGGGCATCTTCATCGGGGCGGTAAATGCCGAGGAAGATATCCTTCGCATTCTTGTGTCCTTGTGATTTCAGTTGCTTTTCGAGCCATTCTTCATTTCTTCCCATGCGTGACAAATTCTCGCCCATCACACGCCCGTCCATGATGACTTCGATTCCGATTTGTGCGGATTTCACCGTGATGTCCAAATCCTCGGGAGTTGCCGGACGGTTTGCTGATTTCGGAAGTATGGACAGCTTTCCGTTATGCTCGAAAATTGCTGTCTGTATCTCGTCGAGATCAAAATATCCCTGCTCACGGCAAAGCAACATAAACTCCGATAGGTCAAGCTTAGCCTTTTTAAGGTTTGCACGGTATATCTTGCCGTTATTCATCAAAATTGTGGGTGTGCCGTTGATATACTTGCGTGTGCGAGGCATTTTGTGTGCGAGCAGGTTCAGTATAACCGACGCAACACAGTATATTGCCAGTGCAATCAGTGGTTTCCACGGCTTTTCAAGCCCCGTCGCAAGCTCCGCACCGATAGAGCCGATTGTGATACCCGAAACGTAGTCGAAAAAGTCCAGCTGTGCCACCTGCTTGTGTCCCATGATTTTTGTGATGATGAACAGTGTACCCACCGATAACAGTGCTGTTAGTATGACCTTGATAATCTCCATTTTACCGCCTCCCGTTTCTTTTTAGTTTGCGGCAAAAACGGGGGATTTATGCGGTGCGGGCAACAAAATTTGTGTCGCAGTAGACAAAGCAAAAGGGATTACGGTTTCATTATCTTCACAAAATGGAACATCTCATCGGGGCCTTCATCGGGAGCGTGATCATCGTCATCAATCATCGGCTCGTAAGGCTGAAAGTATTCGCACCAGAACTGATCGATTTTGAAGCCGCACTTGTTGACGTAAAAATGGATGTTGCGCTTCTCAAAATACGGCGTGCAGGTTTCCCAGACCTCGGTTTCGGGATGGAGCGCTTCCACCGCCTGCCATGCGCCGTAGCCGATGCCGCGGCTGTGCTTGTCGGGAAGCGTAAATAGGATTTCCAAATGGTTGTGGTTCGTCTTGCGGTCGATCTTTAAGATCACACCTCCGACCTTTCTGCCGTCCACGACGATGCGGTAGGTTTCGTTCTGTGGATCGTCGATGCAACGCTCAATGGTTTTGCGGGAGATGATCTCACCGTCATCGTCGATGTGATCATCGCACTCACCGAACTTCTGCAATGCGCCGTATTTAAATGACCGTTGGTTGTCCAGGATGAACTGTTCGCGGTCGTCTGCGGTGAGCAGAACGAGATTTACTTTTGTGTTTTTCATAAATTTCTCCGAAAATAAAAAATCTCGGTAACGCCCAAAAAGCGTAATACCGAGCTCACTCGACATCTTATCCGACAGGCGGCCTGCACGATTTGATAGCAAATCGAACGATCCCCTACACTACGGTGTACTGTCCTCCGATGACTTACGAGAATATTATAGCATAAAGTTAGAGAAAAGTAAAGGGGACGAGGATAAATATTTGAGACTCATTAGGAAAAGAATACGTCGATGAGGAATCACACGTAATATTAACGAAAAATTATTTAAACCTCTGCCAAAACATGGTATAATATAGTAACACCACATCACATTATCTTGACAAGTTGATGTACAAGCTTGCAAAACGGCAAGCTGATTAAGAAGATACTGCGAGGCACACAAATCAAGCTTCAGGCGCATATCACTGAGAACTACTACACCTGCACCGACGAGATTCTTGCAGGTCTTGGCAAGATGTATGTTGCCGACGAGCGATTTAAGAAGAACATCAACAAGTACGGCGAAGGAGCTACCGAGTTTGCGGCTGATGCAAGCACCGCATATTGCAAAGGTGAGCAATAACGTGAACGAATACCTTAAAAACCTTAACAAAATCGAGTTCGTCGTGACCTGCGCCTGTACGGGGCGGTGCAAGAACTGCTCCGAAGGGGATCATACATCTTCCAGCGAGCGGATCGATCCGCAATTTGCGGCGAATGCGGTTCGAAAGATCGCAGCGGAGTATGACGTCAAAACCGTGATGACCTTTGGTGGCGAACCGCTTTTGTACACGGATGCGGTCTATGCCATTATGTCTGTCGCAAAGGAATTGAACATTGCCAAACGCCAAGTCATTACCAACGGCTATTTTTCAAAGAATGCCGATAAGATTCGTGAGGTCTCGGCGAGACTTGCAGCGTGCGGAGTGAACGATCTGGTTTTATCGGTGGATGCTTTCCATCAGGAAACGATACCGCTTGACGTGGTGAAGCAGTTTGCTGCAGAAGCAAAGAACTGCGGCATACCGATACGCCTTCAGCTTGCGTGGCTGGTGAGCGAGACTGATGACAATCCGTACAATATAAAAACAAGAGAGATTCTCGACAGCTTTGCCAACATGGAGATTCCCGTGTGAGATGGAAATATCATTTTCCCCGAAGAAAACGCATCCAAATATCTCGCAGAGTATTTCACGCACACACTTCCCAAAATTCCGTATGTAGAAGATCCGTGCGACGTGCGTTGTGTGTCGTTCTCGCCGCCTGCGGCGAGAAACGATGTCATAAGCGCAAAGAGAAGAATGTTTTTGTGAATCTCGTGGGAATCTCCTTTGTTTTAAAATGTTTTATATAATCGAAAAACAGGCTCAAAATCGCTCTGCTCTCACGCCGCACGCGCGGATTGTTTCCAGTGCGGACGCAATATCCTCATCCGCTGGCGGTGGAAGCTCCGCCAGCGGATATCCCATGCCGAGGCAGGTATACTTGTTCTGAGCGTAGCTGTGATAGGGCAGGATGCGCAGCAGCTTCACATTTTTGAGCATACTGACAAAGCGACCGATGGCCTCCGCCTCGCCGTCGTTCATTGTTGGCACATAGGGATACCGGATCTCCATGGGAACGCTGCACGCATCCGCATAGCGGATGTTCTCCAGAATCAGCCGGTTGGATACGCCGGTGCAGGCGAGATGTACCGCTTCGTCGATTGCCTTGATGTCAAACAGGAACGTGTCTGTATATGGAATTATCGCATCGAGATGCTCGCGCTTCACATATCCGCTGGTATCTACGGCGATGTTGACCCCCTTCGCTTTGAGCAGCTTCGCCGTCTCCACGCAAAGCTCCGCCTGCATCAGCGGCTCACCGCCGGAGAAAGTCACACCGCCGCCGCTCGCTTTGAGGAACATCTCATCCTTCAGAATCTCGTCTGCGATTTCTCGGGCGGTCATCTTACGTCCGACAAGCGTAAAGGCATCCGAAGGACAGACCTCCTCGCATTTGCCGCAGGCATCACAGTGTTTGCGGAGGAACACATGCTTGCCTTGGGCATCTGACAAATTTGCACCACACAGCTTCACGCAGGCAAGGCAGTGTGCACAGCGTTCGCTGTCGTACATAATCTCACGCACAAACGTGAACGACTCCGGGTTGTGGCACCATTTGCACCGCAGGGGGCATCCTTTGAAAAATACCGTCGTCCGGATGCCGTCACCATCGTGGATCTCAAAGGGCTTAATTGCAAAAATCATTAACCGGACACCTCGCATTGTTTGATGAACATATCCTGCTTTACTTTGCCGAGCTTCACGAAATATTCATTCCAGCCGCATACTCTTACCTGAAGGGTGGCATATTTTTCGGGATGCAGCTGTGCATCCTTCAGGGTTGCCTGGCTCACGATGTTGCCCTGAATGCAGAATCCGCCGTTGTCAAGGAAATTTTTGATGAGAGAAACAAAATCAGCAAGTCCCTTTTCACCTTCAACGGCAGAGGGGTGCAAAATGTAGTCCAAAGGAACGCCATCTACAAAAGAGGCTACATCAATCTTCAAAACAGACTGCATATAAGCAGTAATTCCGCCTCGATCCATTCCGTCTGAGGCACACATATTTTTTGAAATCGGCTGTCCCGCATTTCTTCCGTCCGGCGTGGCAGAGGTCACCTTGCCGTGGATGACACAGTGGTATACCGAATCCGTACCAAGGCGTAGAACGCCGCCCCGCTTCAGCTTCCTGCCGCAATAGCGGTCTGCCAGATGATTTGAGATATCAGTCATGATTTTGTCGGGAAGCGGCAGATTGTTACCGTATTTTTCACTGTCTGCCGTGATTTTTCTCTGCAGTTCTTCAAAGCCGACCCAATTCTGCTTCAGTGCCTCTCTCAGCTCCGCAAGGGAGATTTCCTGCCGGTCAAATACATACTTTTTTACAGCAACCAGCGAATCAACGGTGGTCGCATGACCATGATGCTTTAAGGACAGGTTATTGTATTTTAGCGGATACTCATGCACATCCATGCCTTTTTCAATAACAAGCCCGTTATGTTTATCACGAAAACGCAAGATTTCGCAAGGATTTGCGAAAAAATAAAAGAAAATCGGAGGTTCGATTGAACCTCGGATTTTGTGTTGCAACGAAGAAATTGATAGAGAGTGAGACCACTTCAAAACTGCGTTTTTTGGGGTGGCTTTTTTGATTTTTTGGGGTGTCGCACGAATTAAGTGGGGTGTCCGAAATAAAAAATGAGGTGTCCCCATTCGTGTGGGGTGTTCCGAGCGTTTTCCTGAATTTTTCGATTTGGAGTTGTAATTTCTACACCCTCTCCGATCCCTTGAATCTCCGGCATCAGAAAGGTGAGCGATTCGGAAAAAAGCAAAAAATCGTATGAGCAAATTATAAGTATGAGCAAACCGTAAGTGTGAGCAAAATGTACGGATGCTTGTTCACAGAAAAATATTGAATAATCGGCGTTTTTGTGTTATAATTAATTATTAAAAGCTTGATGGCATCAGGGGGTGGATATTTTGGCAAAACAAGGGATGTCGGAGTTTTTTGAAAAAGCTAAAAAAGTAACTGTTGATGCGGCAAAGGTTGTTGCAGATACTGCTGTTTCGGTCGCAGATGTTGTGGCTGATACCGCCGTTGCCGTTGCTGATAAAACTCAAGAGGTTGTAGCTACAACCACCGCAAAAATACAAGACGAAATTCAAGAAAAGAAAGAAGCTGCGATTAAGGCACGTCAAGATGAAGTGGATGCCGCAATGGAAGAACTCGAAGGGACAATCGCAACCTCACTTTTAGCCATGCTTGGAGAGTCCCCAATCGAACTTACCAAGGGTCATATTGCTAAAATCAAGGATATCTTTCCAATTCCCAAAGAGCAATGCGTTTTGTGGGCAGATGCTGAATTTGACCTTCGCCCGAGCGGTATTGTTTGTACCGAAAAGGGCTTGTTCATAAAAACGAATATTGAACTGTGGGGCAAGAAACCAAAAAAGAAAGACGGCAAAAAGGAAGTCGATAGATCTATACTGTTTTATTACAAGTGGGAGGACTTCGACCCTTCGTGGTTCGTTAGCGAAGACCCGGAGGAAAATCGTGCGTTATTGGTAGAGCCACAATGCACCGAGCATTTTGTGGTTGCGTGTAAAGAATTAGCTACCGCCATTGCCAGTGCTGATATTGAGCTTTCCGATCTCGTGTTCGATGACAGCGAGATCGAGGAGATGTTGGCGAAGATAGTGCCTACCGGGGTGGCTGCCCTCCAATCCGCACAATCTGCTGTATTTGTGGAACAGAAGGCTCACATCAACACTCCCGCCGGACACGGAGAAATGGCAGAGGAAGCCATCACCTTGGCAGATCGCATCCTGGGGATGGATGCCAAAGTGGTAGGTCGTGATAATGCCAAGGATGGCGCAGATAGAATTGTAAACGAGATCTTCATACAAACAAAATACTATAACTCTGCCCGTGGCTCTTTGGAAGCGTGTTTTAGACCCGAAGACGGTATGTACCGTTATATGCATGATGGTAAACCGATGCAACTTGAAGTGCCCAAAGATCAGTACGATAAGGTGCTTGCCGGGTTCAAAGAAAAAATTAAACAAGGCAAGGTTGAAGGTGTGACCGACCCCGAACAAGCCGAAAAAATAGTTAGAAGAGGTCGCTTGACGTACAATCAGGCGGTTAATCTCACCAAGCCTGGAACGATTGAGTCCCTTACATACGATGCCTTAACGGGTGCCGTAATGTGTTCTTGTGCCTTTGGCATTACTTTTGTTGTTACGGTATTCTTGACTTGGAGAAAAACGGGTGATATAAAGCAAGCCATCAAAGCCGGAGCTTCAGCGGGACTGCAGGTGTTTGGCATTTCCTTCATTCAGCATATGGTGGTAAGCCAAATTGCACGTACAGGACTTGCTAATGCCCTTATCGGACCCAGCCAGTATGTTGTAAGTAAATTGGGTTACCAAGCCTCTGCAACGATTGTAAACGGCATACGTGCGTTGTCGGGCAAGGGCGCAATCTATGGTGCTGCCGCGTCCAAGCACTTGGCAAAAATACTTCGTAGTAATGTTATTACTTCTGCTCTCACATTCGCTGTATTCTCTATTCCTGAAACCTATAATCTTGCATCCAAGAAAATCTCTTCGGCGCAATATGCCAAGAATATGACGGTGCTTGTAGGATCAATTGCAGGTGGTGCCGGGGGCGCACTCGCTGCCGGAGTCGTAGCGGCAAAGGTTGCCGGAGCTGCGGGTACAGCCGTCGCACCCGGTGTCGGAACTGCTGTAGGCATTGCGGGTGGTTTCGTTGGTGGCGTTGTTGGTGCTAAGGCAATCGATATCGTTGGTGATGTCCTCCGAGAAGATGATGTCGAGATTTTGGGTCGTTTGTTCAATGCAGTAGTGTCCTGTATGATCGGTGAGTATTTACTCGATGCAACCGAAATGGACAAACTGATGAAGAAACTTGACGAAATTCCTTCAAAGGAGTTCAAGCCGTTGTTTGGAAAAATCCTCAAGTCCGAACAGCAAGAAGATACTATTCGAGAATTTTTGTTGCCTCATTTTGATGCTATCGTTGCTGAACGTGAGCCGTTTGCTTTGCCCTCCGGTGAAGATATAATTGAGGCGATTGTCGAGGATTGCAAGGAGGATACTGATGATACTTGAAACAGAACGTCTCATACTCCGCCCGTTCACCGAGAACGATGCGGCGGACGCATTTGAATATTTACACGAGCCAATGGTGCATTGCTTCGCTTGCATGAAAACCGAAACCATGGAAGAGGCAAGAAAGGCTGTACTTGACAGAGCCAAGGACGGCGAGTATTACTTTGCCATCACGCTCAAGGAAACCGGAAAGGTCATCGGTGAGATCGATGCCATGCCGGAAACTCACGCACCCGATGAAGAGAATGCCGAGCTTGACACCTTCAGCCCCTGTTGGATGCTGAATACCAACTACCACGGCAAGGGATACGCATATGAGGCGGCACACGCCTTTCTCGATTATTTGTTCACGCAGAAGGGCGCACGACGCATCTACGCCTATACCGAGGATTACAACGTGGCAAGTCAGAAGCTCTGCGAAAAGCTCGGTATGCGCCGCGAGGGGCTATTTATGGAGTTCGTGAGCTTTGTAAAGGACGAGGATGGCAATCCCATATATGAAAATACCTATCAGTATGCGATACTGAAAAGGGAATGGGAACAGAACGGCAAATAAGAATTTGACGCAGTTCATCTTGACTTTTAACTAAATTTGTGATATAATACACCTTATGAGTTTTCATATAATAGAATATAAGCTGTCATCGGAGGAGCGAGCATCGTAATGCTACGGTTCGGTAATGAACCTGCTCGATAAGATGTCGGGTGAGCCCGGTTATTTCGAAAGGCATTGTGCCTTTGGAGTATTGGGCTCTATTTTTTTGTAATAGCTTTGGGAGGAAATAAAATTATGAAAATGGATTCAAAAACGATGTTTGCCACAATGTCACCGTGGAGACTATTCTTCACTGTAGCATTGCCCGGTATGGTCAGTATGTTCGCCATGTCGATATACAGTATCATTGAGGGGGTGTTCATCGGACAGAAATTAGGCGAGGCAGCCTTTGCGGCAGTCAATATAGCAATGCCTCTTGTGATGATAAACTTTTCACTTGCGGATCTCGTTGGTGTTGGTGCATCCGTGCCGATTTCTATTGCACTCGGCAAAAAGGATGAAAAGACAGCCAATAATATTTTCTCGTGTTCCATCGTTTTGATCTTGATCGCATCGGTAATTATGGGAACGATCATGTTCTTTGTCGCTGAACCTTTGGCAAGATTTATGGGTGCTGATGACAGTCTTTTACATACTGCGTCAAAATACATTCGCACTTATGCGCTTTGCAGCCCTCTGACAACGATATTTTTTGCAATGGACAACTATTTGCGTATCAGCGGATATGTCAAGACAAGTATGTTTATCAACATCTTTTCAAACGTGACAACAATAGGTCTATTGATCTTTTTTATTGTGGGTCTTGAAATGGACGTGGCAGGCTCAGCACTTGCATCTTGCATTGCAATGTGCCTCAGCTCAATTTTTGCAATGATTCCGTTTGTTTGCGGAAAAGCACTTTTGAAGTTCCAAAAACCGAGTTTTAGTACGCATATGTTAAAAGAGATCGCTGCTTGCGGCTCTCCCACGTTTATGAGTAATATTGCCGGACGAGTTACCTCGATTTTGATGAATATTTCTTTGATAACACTTGGTATAAAAGAACTTGGCGAGGGCGGTGGCACAACGGCGGTAGCTGCGTATGCAGTTCTGATGTATGCAAGCGAAATGTGTCAGCCCTTGATATACGGAATCAGCGATTCACTCGCTCCCGCCATTGGCTTCAACTGGGGAGCAGAAAGCTATGGCAGAGTGAAACAGATTGCAAAATGCGGATATATAGGCGCAGGTGCTATCGGCATTGCAGCTTCGGCTGTTATGTTATTCTTTTCCGAACCGCTTGCATCTCTTTTTGTTGATGCAGAGGAAACAAAACTACTTGAACTTGCAACTCACGCACTGCGTTTGTTCAGCATCACATACCTTGTAAGATGGTTTGCCATCTCCGCACAGAGCTTTCTGGGTGCAATCGAAAAGCCTGTACAGGCAACGATACTTTCGGTATGCGTGGCACTTGTATTACCGGTTATTATGCTTGGCGTGCTTTGGGGCTTCGGACTTGACGGTATATGGCTGAATATGTTTGTCACGTCGGCTTTAGCGCTTGGACTTGGTATCATTCTAATCAATTACGTTTGGAAAAAGGTTATGCGGTAATCGATAAAGCTTCTGTGTAAAAAACAAACAAATTCCAATTTGGCGGTAGAAACCAACACGAAAAAAGAGACCTCAATATATTAAAAATGCGGCAAAAATCTCCGTAAGTGGTCAAACATGTGATCAAAGGCGAAAAATGGGCTTGTTCAACCCTCGAAGCAGGGGATAACAAGCCCGTTATGTTTATCACGAAAACGCAAGATTTCGCAAGGATTTGCGAGAAAATAAAAGAAAATCGGAGGTTCGATTGAACCTCCGATTTTGTGTTGCCACGAAGAAATTGATAGAAAATGAACCCACTTCAAAACAGCAGTTTTTGGGGTGGATTTTTGATTTTTGTGGGGTGTCGCACTCAAAAAATGGGGTGTCCGCTGTCGAGTGGGGTGTCCCCTTGAGAAAAAGTGGGGTGTCCGAGGAGAATTCATCAGAATTTCGATTTGAAGTTGCTCTTTCTGCACCTTCTCACAAATCAAGAGGTTTCCTGAAAAGTTGGCGAGAAAATCCGAAAATCGCTGCTTTTTGTATGAGCAAATTGTAAGTATGAGTAAAATGTAAGTGCGAGTAAAATGTAAGCGTGAAAAGCCGATCTTGTTCACAGAATCATATTGAATAATCATCGTTTTTGTGGTATAATTATTTATCCCGTATTGGAAGGAGGGCTGATGATTGTTTAAGGGATTAACGAGACGAAAGCCAAAGGCGATGGTTTTTGTTGACTACGAATATTGGTACTACTCATATAAAACTCGTTTTGGGTTACAGCCCGATCCAATAGCGTGGCGAAATGAAGTGGAAAAGAATTATTCGATTGAAGATATTATGGTGTTCGCAGATTTCTCCTCACCGGGGTTGAGTACCGAATTGGGAAAGCTGCGTGAAATGACAAATACAATTATTGAGACAGGCACGGAGTCAAATCGGCGCAAAAAGGATATGACCGATTTTGTGATGCTCGACTATATTTACCAGATGGCGGATAGCCACAAGAAAATTGATACCTACATACTGTTTACCGGGGACGGTCACTTCCAATCGGTCGTTAAGTACCTCATTCAAAAGAAGAAAAAACGAGTGGTGGTCTATGGTGTTAACGATTCATTCAGTAGGAGATTGCAAGCGGTAGCTTCTGAAACTATTACCGTACCCTTTGATGATGAGCTATATAAGTGCTACAGAAAAATGATTATAGAAAATATGGCTTATGTCGCCGAAAAGCCAAAAATTATACCTACTTTTAACGGAACCGTGGAAGCGGTGGCAAACCGAAACCAAGTGCCTGCAGAGCAGATTTCGGCAACGCTGGCGCGAATGATTGATGAAGGGCTAATTATTAGAAAAGAGCAGCGAGTTGAATTCACGAAGTATGTAAAGGTTCTTGCTGCCGATTGGACGTTATTGATTAAACAAGGGTTATGGACACCCGAAAAATAGATATTTGATAGAGGCACAGGCGATGATTAGAGAACTTATGCACGACCCGATATTCCTCGCGGGTAAATCCGAGGAAGCAACAAAAGAGGACATAGCGGTTGCCCATGACCTCCTTGAGACCTTGATGGCTCACCGGGAGTCGTGCGTTGGAATGGCTGCGAATATGATCGGTGTTCGGAAACGCATCATCGCCTTCCTCGACGAAAGCGGTCGTACCCCGACGTACACCGTGATGCTCAACCCGGTCATTCTGAAAAAGGATAAGCCCTACGATACCGAAGAGGGATGTTTGTCTCTGCTCGGTGGCCCCCGCAAGTGCAAGCGGTATAAGAGCATCAAGGTGCAGTATCAGACATTGGAGATGCAGACCCGCACAAAGAACTTCGAGGGATGGACGGCACAAATCATACAGCACGAAGTTGACCATTGCAACGGAGTGCTGATTTAATCGATAAATAAGAATTTGACGAGGTCATTATGAAAGACGAATGCATTATCTGCGGTTCACCGCTGAAATATTTAGAAAATGACGAGCTGATGGAATGTGCCATCTGCCATAAAAAAGAAAACAGCAAAACAGCTTGCGTGAAAGGACACTATGTATGCAACGAGTGCCATACGCAAGGAATGGATAGCATTATCGGAGTATGCCTTTCTGAAACATCAAGGAATCCCGTTGAAATTATGCAAAGGATGATGGCTCTTCCGTTCTGTCACATGCACGGCCCCGAACATCATGTGATGGTTGGATCTGCATTGCTTACCGCATATAAGAATGCAGGCGGTGAAATTGACCTTGTAAAAGCCCTTTCGGAGATGCAGGCACGAGGAAAGAAAGTCCCCGGCGGTGCGTGTGGATTTTGGGGAGCTTGCGGTGCAGGCGTGAGTGCAGGAATGTTCGTTTCCATTGTAACGGGTTCGACACCTCTCGCAAACAAAGCATGGGGTTTATCCAACAAGATGACTTCAGCAGCTCTCGGTGCAATCGGCGAGGTTGGCGGCCCCCGTTGCTGTAAGCGCGATTCTTACATATCCATCATAAAAGCCGTTGAGTTTGCAAAAGAATATCTCGGTGTTAAAATGGAACTTGGTGAAATCAAGTGCGTACATTCCGCACAAAACAATCAGTGCATTGGTACGAGATGTCCGTTCCACGCTTGATGATCAAATTCCAATTTGTAAAGTTGGATAAATAAGAATTTGACGAGGTGTCAAAGTGAAAAATAAAAGAAAGGCAACGATTGGCGATTTGGCTCGGATAGCAGAAATCGTGATATTTAATTACCGCTTGAATTTCTATTCCATATTCAAAAACGACGATTATTACTTTAATGAGCTTCAAGTTCCAACGATAATGAAGCAATACGAAAGCATTATCGATAATATGTGGGTATATGATGACGGTGCGGTTAAAGGCATTATTCAAGTAGGAAATCAAGAAATCAAGAAGTTATTTGTTGAACCTGCGCTTCAAGGAAATTGTATCGGCTCTAATCTGTTGACATACGCCATAGAAAATCACAATGTAAACACATTATGGGCATTAGAAAAGAACACCCGTGCAATCCGTTTTTACGAGCGACACGGATTTAGAATTACGACTGATAAAAAACTCGAAGATGATACCACAGAGTATCTTGTGAGATTAGAAAGATAACTGACAAATTCCAATTTGTCGAACGGATAGATACCATGCTTTTGGTCGTTTTTACCCCCACATATATACCGTCCGGTCGCTCTTTCGCACCAAAAAAGCACC
>JAZUPD010000085.1:0-31434 GCA_045604985.1 Eubacteriales bacterium | reverse complement strand
TGGGGGATACCCAAGGGGGAAGCCCCCCTTGGGAGCGCCTTGCTTACTTTTTCGCGGGAAAAAGTAAGGGCCGCGCGGCATGGGCGCATAATAATTAACAAACCTCCTCAAACAATAACCCAACCCCAATACCCCCAAGCACAACTCCCTTGTTCCCCCTCAGAAAACCTAAATGCCTCGCACCATGAGCGCAAATCACTATTTGCAAATTATTTTTTCTTCTCCGGCAACTCGCTGTAAAGCGTGGAGCCTAAAATAAGAACTGCGCCAATATAGCCCATAATGCCAATATTTTCTCTCAACACTATAGCCGAAAGGATGATTGCTACAATGGGGTCTATATAACTGAAAAGCGCAACGGTCTGCGCACCGAGCGAGGATATAGAGCCAAAATACAGGGCGTAAGCAACACCTGTATGAAGGATCCCGACCAGTATCATCATGATCACCGAGGTGATATTAAAACTTTCCGCACTTATTTCCTCCGCAAAAAGCACATAAGGAATAATAACAACTGCCGCCGAGACAAGCTGAGATGCAGTCTTTTCATAAGGGGGCATTTTTCCTATCTTTTTATTGATTATCACAACGCTTGCATATAGAAGTGCCGCACCAAGACCTAGAAAAACACCGATAAGATCCCGTATGCCGCCAAAGGAAACATCAAAAACGCCTGAAACCGCCACCATTCCGATAGCAGCAATGAAGATGCAGACGATCTTTTTTGCCGTCAGTCGCTCTCCCAGAAGGAAAGGAGAGGCTATAATGACTAATATCGGTGCTGCATAATAGCAAAGAGTCGCCGTTGCCACCGAGGTATAGTTATAAGCCTCGAAAAGAAGTATCCAATTAAAGCCTATAAAAGCACCGGAAATGATGAGAAGCCATATTTTTTTGCCCACGGCGGCAAGATCGAAGCGTTTTCTGCCTATTAACATAAGGACACAAAGGAAAAGTGCGCCTATAAAGCCTCTTGACATTGCCAAAAATCCCGAAGGCATGGGAATAAATTTTCGAAAAATCCCGATAGTACCAAATATTGTCATGGACGAGATGAAACATAGCCTCGCCCCGTTTCGTTCATTTTTCATTTTGTCAGCTCTCCTATATTTATCTCGCTTGCTCTGAATTTTGAGGGCAAAATCCCCGTATATACTTTGAATGTCTTTGAAAAATATGATTGATTTTCATATCCGCAGCTCACCGCTATATCTCCCACCGACATCTCGGAGGAACGAAGCAGTCTTTTTGCATATTCACAGCGAAGTATATTGATGTATTTTACGACCGTATGCCCCGTGTATCGCTTAAATTCACGAAGAAAATGATATTTGCTCATCCCCGCCTTTTTTGATATCTCCTCAAGAGAAAGCTCTCGCCTAAAATTGTTATTTATAAATTCCAGCGCATTTATGATGCTGTCCGACTGATATCTGTCCTTCCTTTTACCATACTCAAAAACAAAATTCTTGCAAAGATGAAGAAGCAGCGAAAGGGCTGCTGCCCGGATAGCCGTTATGGAATATGGTGAATCCTTTTCCCACTCTTCGATTATATCTTCAAGAAATGACCGGGTGCGCTCATCCCTTATCCTCGTCATAAAATTTATGTTTCCTATATCGACTCCGTTTTCCATGCAAAAGGAGTCTCCAATTATGAGACAATGATATGTCATCGAGCTACGGGTGGTTATCCTATGCACCTCTCCGGAATTTATTATTATAATATCCCCCTCGGTCAGGTCGTATTTTCTGCAATCGCAAAGAATATTTCCCTCTCCCTTGGTTACGAAGATAAGTTCAAGGCTGTCATGCCAATTTCCGTATGAATCAATCGAAGCCTTTGAGTCCTTATGCAATATAAAGGGAACTATGGGATGATTCCATTGGTGCATCTCAAAAAGGTCGCTTATATAAAGCCCAAGTGTGTCTTTTTTCTTTTGTGCCATAATAAACCTCTAAATAGCAATATTGTGTTAAAAAATAGCAATATCATCGCTTGAAAATAATGGCTTTTTCGTTTAAAATAATAATGAATAAAGCTGTTTTTTACATTATACAGTAAAAATCACTTTTTTGCAATATTGTTTTAAAAGAAAAGGAGAAATTTTATGTACGATTTTAAGATCGGCGCAATTGTCGAATCCTTCAGACTTGATACCTTCGACGCCATAAGAAAGGCCGCTGAGATCGGAGCTCAGGGACTCCAGATGTACTGCACCGAGGGTGAAAATGCTCCCGAAAACATGACCGCAGAAAGAAAAAGAGAGCTTATAAAAACGGTAAAGGATAACGGTCTTGTTTTTTCCGCTATCTGCGGGGATCTTGGCCGCGGCTTCGGAAATTCAGAAAGAAACCCTGCCCTTATTGAAAAATCCAAGAGAATTGTTGACCTTGCCCTTGAGCTTGGAACAAATATCATCACCACCCACATCGGAGTTGTTCCTTCCGACAAAAATAACGAAAGATACAAGATAATGCAGGAGGCTTGTCATTCCCTTGCGGAATATGCCGACAGCGTTGGAGCAAGATTTGCCGTCGAAACAGGTCCCGAAAAGAGCGAGATCCTCTGTGGATTCCTTGATTCTCTCGGCTCAAAGGGAGTTTCTGTAAATCTTGACCCCGCAAATCTCGTTATGGTTGCGGGTGACGACCCGGTTGCTGCAGTACATAATCTTAAAGATTATATCGTCCATACCCACGCAAAGGACGGCGTTATGCTTAAAGCAACAAACCCGGAATTTATCTATAATGTTGAGCCGATGCCCGAGGAGCTGCGCGGAGTTGGCTTCTATCGCGAGGTTCCCCTTGGAACAGGCTCTGTGGATTTCCCCAAATATATAGCCGCTCTTCATGAAATAGGCTACCGCGGATTCCTCACAATCGAGCGAGAGGTCGGAAACGACCCTATTGCAGATATAAAGACTGCCGTTAATTTCCTTTGCGGAATTATAAGATAATAAATTTATAAAAACGAGGTGAATAACTATGGAAAAGATTAAGGTAGGTATTATCGGAACGGGAAATATCTCAAGATACCATATCAGAAGCTATCTTAAAAACCCCAATGTTGAGCTATATGCTTTCTGCGATATACACGAGGGCAGACTGAAGGATGCGGGAAAGGAATTCGGCATAGACAGACTTTATACAAACCTTGACGAGATGCTCGCTCTCCCCGAGCTTGACGCCGTAAGCGTTACAACATGGAACAGTGAGCACGCTCCCTGTGCTATCAAGGCACTGAATGCGGGCAAGCACGTTCTTTGCGAGAAGCCAATGGCGACCACGGTCGAAGACGCAATTGCCATGAGGGAAGCAGCAGAGAAAAACGGCAAGCTTCTTATGATCGGCTTCGTGCGCCGTTTTGGCAACGATATGAAGCTCATTCGAGATTTCAACGAGTCGGGCTATTTCGGAGATATCTATTATACAAAGGCAACTTATATCCGCAGGAACGGAAATCCCATGGGCTGGTTCGGAGATAAGAGCAGAAGCGGCGGCGGTCCTCTCATAGACCTTGGCGTTCATGTTATCGACTTCATTCGCTACGCCCTTGGCAATCCTAAGCCCGTATCGGTTTATGGTGCTACCTTCAAGAAGCTGGGTGCGAGAACGAACATCAAAACACCAAAGAGCTATATCAGCTTCAGCGCAACAGATAATGACATTTGTGACGTTGAGGACCTTGCCAGTGCGATGATTCGCTTTGATAACGGCGCAGTTCTTCAGATAGAGGCCGCTTTCAGCCTCAATACCACATCGGGCAAGGCTGATATCGAGCTTTACGGCACAAAGGCGGGCGTTAAGATCGACAAAACTCTTGTTTTTGCAACAGAGGTAGACGATTATCTCTCAAACGTTGAAATATGCGAGAATGCAGAATTCGACTTTGATGACGCCTTCCAGCGTGAGACAGACCATTTTGTTGACTGCATCACCAATGGAACGAAATGCCAGAATGGCGCAGAGGACGGCATTGAGATCATGAAGATACTCAGCGCCATCTATCAATCTGCAGAAACCGGACACGAGGTCGTTATAGACTAAGAATAAAAATTCGACAAAATTTTCCGGTGCGGCCTGTTGAAAGCCGCGCCGGAAAATGGTAATATAGAGGTGTAAAATGAAAATATCAGTTAGTTCATATTCATTCAGCAGTTATATCAACGACGGACGCATGACTCAGCTCGACACCGTAAAAGCAGCAGCAGAGCTTGGTTTTAGCGGCATAGAATTTACCTCGCTCTCTCCAAACCCCTCTCCCACAAAGGAGGAGAAGCTGGATTATGCAAGAAAAATCAAGGCAGAAGCCCAAAAATACGGTATCTCCATCGTTGCTTACTGCATCGGTGCAAATCTTTATAACGAAACCGATGAGGAAAACGAAGCGGCACTGAAAGAGGTCTTTGATGAGGTTGACATTGCGGCAGAGCTTGGCGCACCCATTATGCGTCATGATGTCACATGGGGCATAAAATTCGGAGAAAAAACTGTCAGCTTTGACTGTCAATTGCCCAAGATCGCAGAAAATGCGAGAAAAATTACCGAATATGCCGCAAAAAAAGGCATCCGTACTTGCACGGAAAACCATGGCTTCGTTGCACAAGACAGCGACAGGGTAGAGCGTCTTTACAATGCGGTGGGACATGAAAATTACGGTATTCTCGTTGACATTGGCAATTTTGCCTGCGCCGATGAAGATTCTGTGGCAGCGGTTTCAAGGCTTGCTCCTTACGCTATCCATGTTCACGCAAAAGATTTTTATATCACTAAATTCGGCAAAAAGAATAAAAAGGGCGAAGGTCTTGTTACAAGAGGTTGCAACATCCTCCGCGGAAGCGTTATAGGCGAAGGGGATATTCCCACGGAGCAGTGCATTGCGGTGATCAAAAGGGCCGGCTATGACGGATTCGTTTCGATTGAATATGAGGGCTCTGACGATTGCAAAAAAGCTCTCGCAAAGGGACTTTCAAACCTTAAATCCTATATTTGTTGTCAGAAATAATTTTTACAAACCCAAGGTCTGTATTTGAGGAAAAAATGAAAACTATAATTTGTAAAACATACGAAGAAATGTCTAAGGTTGCGGCGGATGAGATCTCGTCACTCGTAAAGAAAAACCCTGCCTGTACTCTCGGTTTTGCAACAGGCTCAACGCCCGTTGGACTGTACCGCGAGCTTATCAAGAAATATGAGAACGGAACGCTTGATCTCAGCTCTGTTACCACATTCAATCTTGATGAATATTACCCCATTGCAAAAGAAAATGATCAGAGCTATGATTATTTTATGCATAAAAACCTCTTTGATCATGTAAATATCAATCCCGATAGGATCAATATTCCCAACGGAAGTGCCGATGATCCCGAAAAGGAATGTGCCGAATATGAAAAAAAGCTGGAGGAGAACGGAGCCGTGGATCTTCAGATCCTTGGCATCGGCCAGAACGGACATATCGGCTTTAATGAGCCGGGCGATGCGCTTTACGCATCAACACACATGACCTTTCTTACCGAAAGCACCATTTCGGCTAACGCCCGCTTCTTCGAACACGAGAACGACGTTCCGAAAAAGGCTCTTACAATGGGAATAGGCTCAATACTTAAGGCAAAGAAGATCCTTCTTCTTGCAAATGGAAAATCAAAGCATGCGGCACTCTCCGCTCTGCTTGATGATAAAATTACCACTGCCAATCCGGCAACACTTTTAAAAACACACCCAAACGTTATCTTGATTTGCGACGAGGCAGCTTATTATGAATGATTATAAAATATTGAAAAACGCTCTTGTTGACGGTGTTCTTACCGATATCGTTGTCCGTGCAGGCACGATAGTGAGCATAGGAAAAACCAGCACAACAGGAGAGTTTGTCAATATCGGGGGCAAAAGACTTTTGCCCGGTCTTGTCGATATTCATTCACACGGCTGCATCGGGATTGACACAATGGAAGCACATCCCCTTAAAATGGCGGATATGCGCCGTTTCATGAAGAACAACGGCGTTACCACATGGCTTCCCACCACGATGACGGTTGCTATGAGTGATATCGAGGAGACTACATCACAGGGCTTTCTGGACATCGGAGAGGAAGGCTGTGATATCGTTGGCTTCCACATGGAAGGTCCTTACATAAACAAAAAATACAAGGGCGCACAAAACGAGGTGCATATAAAAAATCCCGCACTTGAAGAATTTAAGCTGCTTGAGGGCATTAAAATGGTCACAATCGCTCCCGAGCTTGAGGGAAGCGAGGAGCTTATCCGTTACTGTGCCGAAAACGGCATCGTGGTTTCCCTTGGACATACCGATTGTGATTTCGACTGTGCCGATGCGGCATTTAAAGCAGGTGCAAAATGTCTCACACACACCTTTAACGCAATGCCTCCCCTGCTTCATCGCGCCCCCGGTCCTATCGGTGCGGCTCTGGTGAATGACGGCTATGCACAGGTCATCTGCGATGGTGAGCATATCCATCCTGCGGCAATTATGGCACTTTACAGGATGTTCGGTGCAGACAAAATGGTGCTTATCAGCGATTCTATGCACGCAACGGGCCTCGGAGACGGCAAATATGTCTTTGGTGGACTCGATATAACCGTAAAGAACGGAATCGCAAGAACCGAGAGCGGAGCTCTTGCGGGAAGCACTACTAATCTTATGGGATGCGTCCAAAAAGCCATCGAATTCGGCATCCCCCCAGAGGACGCTTTCAAAATGGCCTCAGAAACACCCGCAAAACTTATGGGGCTAAAAAAGGGAAAAATCGAAGTGGGTTACGATTCTCAATTTATCGTGCTTGACGACGATTTCGTTCTTATGGATGTCCTCAATCTTAAGGGTGACATGATATAATGAAGTAAAATTATTGAAGCTGATTCACGTTTTCGTAAATCAGCTTCGCTTTTTCAAATAGGTGTTTTCTTGAAATCGAGGGATAAGATTACGTATTGACGATAACTTTACAAAAAACATTGGTGTTTCTCCTTCGGCGTTTATGGAGCAAAATACGGGTATACATTTCCATGAATTTTATGATTATAATGATATGCTTCTAGCGACAAAAATGGGGAACGTCAAATTTTTAAATAAAGATATAAAGGGCCTAACACAGATTCAATCTGCGCCTGTTTGCATACCTGATGACTGTTTTAAATTTTTGCACCAAGCGGCAATTATAGAACGTCATAATATTTTATATGCATCGTGGTATCACTGTCCCGAAAAAGAGCTTCAGGGATACGCTCCCCTATATGTGGGATGCGGGCATTCGACTGCGGAAAAACATGGTCAGATTTAGAAGTATTCTGTGACGACGAAAGTGAAAAGATTTTATACTGTCCTCAGTCCTGCGGAATTTGTGACGACAAATTATAATGCTTGTTGATCAAATGGTTGCACCGAATCATATTTGTTCGATTGATTTATATGTCCTGAACACCATAACGGATAAATTTGAATTGCTGTGGTCAAGACCTGTTCCTTTTAAAAAAATCAAACGCTCAACTTTTGATTTAAGTATTGACAAACGGGAATTTTTTTAGTATAATATATAAGGTTTGTGGGCGTGAAGGAATTGGCAGATACGAAAGACTTTGATTCCGTCCTGTATGTGAATTTATTGTTGATGACGGTTTTATCCGTTTTCATAGATGAGGTTTAAGCGATATGCTCCTCCTCGGTGTACCTCTACCGTGTAAAATTTAAGAGGTAAAACTTAATATGCGGGCGTGGCGGAATTGGCAGACGCGCTAGACTTAGGATCTAGTGATTTTATCGTGGGGGTTCAAGTCCCTTCGCCCGCACCAGCCGACAGTGTCGGCACCCAATCATCGGGTGGCGACATCAGAAATCCGAACCTTATCACACGACGGTGGGGTTCGGATTTATCTTTATTCACTGCACCAAGTGTTAATAGCTTGAACCTCTTTACCGTTGGTAAGATGTTCGGGCTATTTTGCTTTATGGATGAGTTTGATAATTTTTCCACATAAAACAAAAGAATAACCTTAGGATTAGTAACCCTCAACTATATTATCAAGTGGCTTTTCGTCGTTTTAAGCAAAGATTTTGTTAATATTTATTCTAATTCGACCTTTCTTTTTCAATTAGTTCGTCCAATTTGTTTTCACACGATTTCAGAAAGATATTCCATTCTTGCTTATTGATAAACGGATTTTGTGCTGTTGGATTTTCCATCCAGTATTTGACTTTACGAGATGTGTCATTATTAAAAGGATGATTACCCAAATGAATGTCCACATCAATATCAGCCATTTTATGCAGCGATTTTCTAAAATCGTCACGACAATCATATGATAGTCCGTATTTTTCAAGAAACCATGCTTCCATAGTATTAATACCTGCACCTCCAAAGGTGGAGCAAATATAATCTTTACCTTTATAGGTTGAATTAAAAACAAATGACATGGTTCCCGGCGTATGCCCTGGAGTGTGATAACACTTTATTGTTGTATTACCGAGGGTTATTTCGTCACCGTCCTTTAACAACACATCAGGTTCAAATGGATGAACATATTCAAACCCTAATTCCTTTGCCCATGTTAAGTCAATCATCCCATTTGCATATGGCAAATCCTTTTCACCCAAAAATATCTTTGTACCATATTTTTGCCTTAACAGAACGGATGAGCCCATATGATCATAATGTCCATGGCTTATAATAAGATATTTAATATCTGATGGATCAAATCTAAAAAACTTAATATTTTCGATAACTTTATCCATCAAATGCGGATATCCTGAATCAATAAGCATAAGCCCTTCACCAGTATCTATCAAATGGCTCGAAGAAGACCGATCAACTGTTCCGACAAAATAAACATTATCAGTTATTTGGCAAGGCGTTATAATATCCTCGGGTTTTATTGACATATTTTTCTCTCCTCACATTCTAAAGCCACACCTGTATCTTTGGCAGCCTTTGCAACAGCAGATCCTACAGCTTCACCAACACGCATATCAAAGGCTTTGGGCAATATATATTCTGCAGAAAGTTCATCTTCACCTACAAGATTAGCTATAGCGTAGGATGCAGCATATTTCATCTCATCATTTATCTCACTCGCTCTTACATCCAATGCACCACGGAATATTCCAGGGAAAGCAAGAACATTGTTGATTTGATTGGGGAAATCAGACCTGCCTGTACCAACAATAAATGCGCCGGCATTCAGTGCTTTATCCGGCATAATCTCAGGTATAGGATTTGCTAAAGGGAAAACTATTGACTTTTCATTCATTGAAGCAACCATTTCTTCGGTTAAAACATCAGGAGCTGAAACACCTATAAAAACGTCCGCATTCTTAATGGCGTCACACAATGATCCCATAATTTTTTCGGGATTAGTAACCTTTGCCATCTCTTTATGTTCGGGGCTTAAATTCTCCATTCCGTCACATATAATTCCGAATTTGTCGCACATTATAAGGTTTTTAACACCTAAACCTAACAGATGCTTTCCAATAGCGATTCCTGCTGAGCCGGCACCATTAATTACTACGCGAACTTTGTCTATCTTCTTTTGTGCAAGCTTTAGTGCGTTAATCAGCGCTGCCGCAACCACAACTGCGGTGCCGTGCTGATCATCGTGAAAAACAGGTATATCACATACCTCTTTGAGTCTTCTTTCAATTTCAAAACAGCGCGGTGCAGAAATATCCTCCAGATTAATTCCGCCAAAACTACAGGAAATATTCTTTATCGTTCGTACAATTTCATCTACATCATTAGTATTAATACAAATCGGAAATGCATCTATGTCCGCAAACTGCTTAAACAATACACACTTTCCCTCCATCACCGGCATTCCCGCTTCGGGTCCTATATTACCAAGCCCTAAAACTGCAGAGCCATCGGTTATAACCGCAACCAAATTTCCTCTTCTTGTAAGGGTAAAGGAAAGCTCCGGATTATCTTTAATTGCTAAACAAGGTGTAGCAACACCAGGCGTGTAAGCCAAAGACAAAGCCTCGCTGTCTTTAACCTCTACCCTTGAGCTAACCTCAATTTTTCCTTTCCAATTTTTATGTAATTTTAAAGCCTTTTCTTCAATATTGCCCATTGTTTTAACTCCTCATAAATAACTTTGTTTTAATCGACTTAAATAACCAAACCACACTCATCCCCGCAGCTATTGCAAAAACGAATGAAAAAGTTTCTCCCCCGCTGTGGAGCATAGCATCCCATTCTCTTCTGTAGAAATGCAAAAAGGTATAATACAATGTGCTTCCAGGAACCAACGATATTAATGCAGGCAACAAAAACAGGTGTGTAGGTGCCTTAAACATAGCAGCTATACAGTTAACATATGTAGCAGTAACTACAGTAGCCAGGAAACATTGCAAAAATACACCGTTTTCATTAAGGATAGAAGAAAAGAATAAATACATACCCCAGGAAATGAGTCCGCCTATTGATGAAAAGAGTATATACCTTTTCTTTAGACCATATAACAAGGAAAATCCCAAGCTCCCAAGAAAAGCCGTTAAAACGGTTTTAATTATTTCCATATCAACCACCAAAAAAACCAAACGAAAGCCAAAATCCAAGGGCTAAACCTCCGGTCAAAAATATGCTGTCAACCAATCTCAATGACCCTGAAACTGTATCCCCTAAAATAATGTCACGAACAGATATAGTAACCGCCACACCCGGAATTAATAGCATTATATCTCCTATCAATATTTTATCCGTATGAAGCATCGAAAAATTTTTACCTATAACACCAACCACTGTTCCGATAAACAGGGCGCACAAAAAACTCAAAATAATACGATTTGAAAGGAATAATGAAACAATTCTTTGGAAAAAGCAAATGACAACTGCCAATAATCCTGCTATCAAGCCGTCATAAATACTACCACCAAAAAAAATACTGAAGCTTGCCGCAGCAAGAGCACTCCCAAAAACAAAAGGATATGCGGATACCGACTTGTTACTATCTCGTATCATTTTTTTCAGTTCATTCAACGGAACGCTTTCACTACGGCATTTATGAGTGATATTACTCAATTTTTCAAGTCTATATAAATTTGTTGTTATTCTCTCTGATAGTATCCTTCGAGATTGCGTTAATTCAAAATCATCTTTTGTCCTGATAGTCAAAGTGATTAGAGCCGGAATAACAAAAGCATTTATTTCCTTAACCTCATATGATGTACCAATTTTTAAAAAAGTTTCTTCCACACGATTAATCTCAGCCCCTGAACAAAGCATTGCTTCCCCAATATCAAGCAAGAGATGGGCAAACTCATAGGAATTACTTTTATCTATAATTGTATTCATAAATTTCCGCCGAAAAGTTCTTTATAAAAGTTTATATATTCTGATTTATCAGAAAACTCTGCCTTGAAGTTATTACTTACATTTCTAGCAAGAACTGCGTTATTGCTTAGAAGGTCAATAATTGTGCAGACTATCGGTTTGATAGACTGTACGTAAGCAAGTCTTTCGTTTTCAATATAGCAATCGTCTGCATGCAAAAGACCATGAACACCGCCATAAACCGGATGTATAGTTGGTACAACACTTGCAAAATCACCTGCATCAGTGGAAGAACCTCGATGCTGACTACTTATATCTACTACATTATCAGTAAACTCTGATGCATTCTTTAAATAGATGTCAGTCAACTCCTTGTTCTGCAAAAATGGCAAATAAGCGTTATAGTCTAATATATCAACCGTAGCACCTACTACCTGTGCCCCTGCCCTTAATGCATCGTTAACCTTTTGGTTTGCATCCAACATTTTATCAATTGTTTTTGCTCGTACACCCATTTCAATTTCGACACGATTTGGCACAATATTAGAGCTTGTTCCCCCGTCAGTAATAATGTAGTGTATTCTTATGTGGTCATTATCTGCAAAGGTTTCACGCAAAGAATTTATGTTATTTATAGCATTAACTGCTGCCTACAGAGCATTTATTCCGTTTTCAGGGCAAAGTGCAGCATGGGCGCTTTTGCCATGGAATACAATTTTCTTATTTATGATACCGTTGTAGGTATGTCCGCAGGCATAATATTCTTCATTCCCCGCTGAAACAGGGTGATGACAAATTGCAACATCAACATCTTCAAGCATACCAAGTCTAATAAATTCTTGTTTTCCGCTTAAAAACTCTATTTTACCTTCTTCTTTTAACGAGCGTCTGAAATCGCCCTCAATTGCCTCTTCAGCAGGCACACACATAAAGGTAATATCGCCATCTAATTCTTTTATAATCCCGGTCTTAATAAGGGCCGTGTAGCTGCACCTATCAATACTGCCGATTGCGTATGATGGCAGCAAGCGTGACCTGCACCATTGGTTTTATCTGCAAAAATATGGTTAGGGCAAGCAAGAGCATCAAGTTCACTTATTAAAGCAATATTTGCATATGAATTTTTACCCTTTACCACAGATTTAAGACCTGTTATAGCTATTTTGTCCTCTACTAAAAGACCTAAAGCCTCTAATTTTTCTTTAACAAAAGCAGAACTTTTAAACTCCCTGAATCCCGTTTCAGGCATATCACGAAGTGCTCTGCCAATCGAAATTAAGTCGTCAGCATGTCCATCTATTGCCTCACAAGCAATTTTCTTCAAACATTCAATATTCATAGTAAACACCAAATAAAATGTTTTTTGCTTTCCTCGACAAAAACCTAATGTATTCATAATTTTCAGGTAAAGCCTTTGATTTTTTCAATATCATTCCAATGAAAATGTATATTGAAAAAATAACTACCTGCTTAATTATATCAATAACCATACTTTGACCTATTCTGTAATTATTGCATATGCTTCCTTTTCATTTTTATAAACCCCGGCTCCGATTCCTGCAAGCATAGCGGCACCAATAGCACCCGCCGCCTGACCATTTGCCACATTAACAGGTCTATCTAATACCTCGGACACAATTTTTACGCACACCGAAGAGTTGCTTATTCCGCCTATCATAGTGATTTTTTCAGCCCTTAAGCCGCATTTTTCAAGTGTTTCAAGATTTTCCTTAAGTATCAGGGCTGCACCCTCGATGATTGCTCTTGCAATATCGCTTTTGGAATATTTGCTATCTATGTTGTAGTCATCATCAGTAAAATTAAATCTCAAACCATTACTGCCAAGCGGGGATCCCTTTGCTAAATCATCATATTCCTTATGGGATATATCCCCAAGATAATGATATCTTAAGGCATCAATCTTTTCGCTGATGCTTGTTATAGATTTCATTACACAATATGGTGCTCCATCTAACATAAATCTGTCTACAAGTCCTTTGGTAGAAATTGCAAACTCGCGAGAAGAAACCGGAAAAAACTCTACCCAAGAAGTGCCGCAGGAAAGAAGCATTTCGCCTTCTTCAAAAACACCTGCACCCGTAGCACCCGACGGATGGTCAAAGCTTCCTAAAACTACCTTCGTATCGCTTGAAAGACCAAGCTTTTCGGCAATTTCGTTTTTAACATTACCCAAAATTGTGCCTTTGCTGTAAATCGGAGGTAATTTTTCTTCATCAAGCTCCAATTTTTTAAGGAATGGTGTGTTATATACTCCTTTTTCCTGATTCATAAGGAAAAATGGAGTTCCCATAGAGTGAGATATTCCCCATTTGCCTGTAAGAGCAAAATTCAAATATTCCGCACTCATAGCAACAATCCCTGCATTACCCAGTTTCTCAGGGCAATGTGTTTTAAGTGCTATTAGATATGCGGCAGGAAATCTTATGCCAAGTGGCCAACCAACAATATTATAAAAGTTTTTCTGCTCTTCTTGTGTTAAAAACGCATCTATATCATCTTTATTCACAGTTGTTTGCCAACCGATTATAGGTGTAATAGGGTGACCGTTTTTATCAAGCAAAATAAGATTACCGCTGGCACAGCAAGAGCACACCGCTAATACACTATCATCTTTTTCTAATGAGTCAGTAAGTTTTTTTATAACAGAAAAGCAAACTTCTAAAAACTCATCGGGGTTTAATAGCTTAGTACTTTGCTCACCATAGTAGTTATATCCGCCCGAAACGGTTTTTAAAACCTTTCCTTCAACAGACATAATTGCACCCTTTATAGCAGTCGTGCCAATATCAAGACCTATTAAATAATTCATTTAACCCTTCCTTACTTCACACTTTCGATGAGTTTTTTAGCGTTAACGAACATAATGTCTTCAATCTGGCTGTCAGTAAGCTTCATTTGGGCAGCACAACGTTTTAAAGCTAATATCTGCTCATATATCATAAATGTAACGTCAGTTTCATCGGTTTCACGCATATGCGGTTCATTTGAGACGTCGCCGTAAATTCCGCGCGGAACAACATTAAAATATTCTCCGTTTTCAACAATGCGATACATACGCATAAATGCAATCGGTAAATCCGAACCGAATAAGAGGCGTTTTGTACCAACAGCGTCAATACAAGCCTTTATTGCATCATCGGAAACATTTGCAGTGAAATCAAAAACAAGGTTTTTGGTGTTTTTAAGTACATCAAAAGCATCGCCTATATCTTCCTTGGCGTAAGCTCTGCCTATATGAGCGACAACAAGCTTAAGATTAGGATACTTTTCTTCAATCTCCATAATCTGTGCGATATTTACTGCATCACGCAGGCGTTTCGAGCGTGGAATATGAAGCATAACTATCCATCCGTTTTTATCAGCAACCTCCAAATGTTCCTTTGGAAGATAATCAAAAATCCTGATTTCAGATGTAGGTATATAAGACGGACAGTTAGATAAATAAGGTTTAAGTCCTAAAAATCCGCCTTTTTTTACTTCTTCCTCTAAATAGTCGGGTGTCATATCGTAGCTTGTTCTGAAAAGAGTCGGGAAACCATGCTCAGCTGACTTGTTTTTTACATAATCATTACAGGTAGGAATATGTCTTGAACAACTGCCGAAAACCAAAGGAGTGACCTTGTTTTCAGGAAACATTATGCGATAGCTTTCAATCAGTTCTTCAGCAGTTAAATACTCACATACTTTTGCTGTCCAGGTAGAACCGCCGTTAGAGCTTCCCTGGCGCGGAAAATCTTTTTCCCACACATGTACGTGACAATCAATAAACTCTTTGGGCAAAAAATCTTTAAGCTCTTTTTCATAAACTTTTTTATCATAATCAGTCAATCTAAGCATCACATAGCACTCCTCAATTTTATATTTCGTGGTATTCATAACCCATAGCCTTGGCAAAGGTTTCTGCAACCTTTCTCATATCACCATACATAAGCATTAAATGATGTGTTCCGCCTAATCGGCTATAATCCGCAAGGAAATCCGCAACATTCTTATCAGGTTCAAACCATCCGCAAGTGCTGCTATGGAATTTTTTACATTCAGGCACCTTCATCTCAACAAAAGATACAATTAATCTGAATTTTCCGTTTGCCAAAGGTGCTAAGTCGACTAATGTTGCTTTGCCTTCCTTATATGTTCCGCAAAGCCACGTGGTATCTATATCTGCATATACCATAGGCTTAATCATAAATTTAGCCTTCCCAGCAGTAAGAGCAGTATTCATTTCGCCCATATGGCTTATAAAGATGAGGTTATTCTTCCAATCAGGACAGAACATTTCTATAAACGAGGTTTCATCGCTAACACCCATAAAAGCGCCAACAAGCGCAGATGTTAGTACATCTCCCTCACCTGCATAACCGATTCCGCGCTCCATAGCCCTGTTTGCCTCAGCAAAAGGAATTCCATACAGACCAAAATCTTTCCCAACAGTCAAAAAATTAGCAGTAAAAGCGGTCAACTCTTTTTCTTCAATCCATTTTCTGACCGCCAAGTTTCCTCTTAGGCTATTATACAGAAAATCTTCAGGTATCTCATCTGAAACAACATATTTTTCTTTATCTTGAGCAATAAGGGCTTCTATTTCTTCATTGGTTACCCGTGATACGTACTCTTTTGCTTCGTCAGAAGTCAATGCAACCGATTTGATTCCAATAGCTTCAAAAACACCATCGGCGACCCTGAAATCACCCATACCTGCGAATTCTCCGCCAATAGTACCAACCTTGGCATTTCTGAAATTCTTTGCAGCTTTTATGCCTTTAACCCGTTTCACTACTCTGTCAATAACATCACTTTCACTATAGTGACCTGCTTCGATAAAGAATTGTTTATCGTTCCTTATAAGCAAATTACACATATCCTGCACGCCGTGTATACCATGGTTATAGGATATTGCCACGCCGTCCTCGTCATCAGTAAAAGCATAATTGGGCGTAGTGTCAAGTATTACTATAGGAATATCCGTATTCTTTAGAATCTTTTCAGATTCAAGCGATGGCGAATAAGCAAGATGCAAGGTTACTATGCTATCAACCTTTTCTTTCTCAAAATTGTTAACCGCATCAGCAAACTCACTTTCAAGACGGCAAATATCACTTTTAACAACCTCTACATCATCTCTTGCATTTAACAAACCGAAAATTTCCTCTGCAAAAGCATCAATACGGAGTCTCATATGGGGAGCCCCATCATCATATAACTTTACATATAGAGGTAAAAAGCCTATTTTGATCTTTTTCATATTATCCTCCAATAACCATAACCTGAACCGTGCGGGTTCTTCCGCGTGTTTGGTCAAAATCAATAAAATGAATTCTTCCAAATTCTCCAAGGTCTGCTACACCGTCATCTATTACAATTGTAACATTTCTTCCTATTATAGAAGAACGAAGATGTGCATCGGTATTATGGCAACCAAAATTGTCCTCACCATGCTCCTCAGCAAACTCAAGAGCCTTTTGACCGGGGTGCAAATACATACCCTCATATCTACAAGTGGGGATCCATTCTTCAAATACATTTACCAAATCCTGCTGAAGAGTTTCAAGTCCTGTCATAGACATATCAAAAGCACACTCCTGTGTGATAACAGAGCAGGTCGTATGGTGTGAATATACAACTACAATACCATCCTTGACCTTTGACTCCGCTACAATTTCCTTAACCTGATCGGTTATATCGTGGAAAGACACGGCGCGGTGTCTTGATTCTAATTTTAAAGCCTTTTTAAAAACCATAATTATACCCCGCTTTAATTCTGCTTTTTAAGGTCATCTGCCGCACGGCGAGTTGCTGCTATCATCTCATCTATCATAGCAATCGGATCTTCGGCATTCATAATGCCGGAAGCCGCACCGGCAGCCTCAGAGCCTGCCATAATAAAATCATAAACCTGCTGACCATTTGTAATACCTGCCGCCTGCTCTACAAGAATATCCGGATTAATCTTTTTGATTTCCGTAATAACCTCTTTAACATAACCCATATCGCTTACACCGCCACCTGTACCGCCAATAAGCTCAGACGGCTCAGGATTTATAATATCAGGGCCAAGCATCGCTATAGCTTTAGTTTCTGCTACACTGTCAGCACAAGCAAAAACAAGCATATCAAGCTCATTTGCGCGTTCAATGGTAGCTTTTATCTGGGGTAATGACATCGGTTTTTCGCAGTGGTTAACTACAACACCCTCAGCACCTGCTGCCTTTAAAGCTTCCGGGAGAATATCTGCCATACCTCTGCCCGGACGCAAGGTGTCCATATAAGGTGCCAAAACAATCAAATGCTTTGTGTTTTCAACTATGCGGCGAATTTCTACAGCCGGTGTAATAAAAAGCACGTCTATATCATATTTTTCAGCAGCCTTATCGGCGGCAAGGGCGTATTCCAGCACCTTGTCGCCGTATATGTAATTTTTTGTTCCTATCTCAAAATAGGGAGTTCTTATTTTTCTTTTCATTACACTGCCTCTTATCTCTTTTGCTGAAGGTCATAATGAACATCATAAGCCTTTTCTTCCTCTAAGAACTTGTGACGTGTATCAATGACTTCGCCATTGTTCCATTTTCTGTCACCTACATCCTCAGTAGTACCCATAACAGTTACATTAACCTGTCTGCGACGAGCAAGAACGTGATCCCAGTCTATGAAATAAACATGTGCAAACTTACCGCCATCAAGAATTCCGTCCTTAATGGTCATTGTTTCACTTCTGCCAAAGAAACAGCTTCTCAAGTGACCGTCAGTATTCATACTTGAATAGTCACCAGGCTCGTTTACATATCTGCCATACTGTGCGTGAATAGGACCAGGATGACGATACTGATGCTCTTCAGCAAAATCCGGAATCATCTTTCTCATAATATCAAGCAAGTCGTGCTGTAAATATTCCAGGTCAAAGGAATCAATATCGTGTGAACATTCCTGAACCATTACTGAACATGTTGTGTGATGCGATACAATGCTTACTGTACCGTTAACAATGCCGGATGATTCAACAATTTCATTGATTTCCTTTGAAATGTCGTGAAATGTTGGTATCCAACCTCTTGACTGCAATTCCAATTCCTTTTGTACTACTTTAAATTCCATTTTTCATTTCCTCCTGAAATTAATTATTTATTTAGCCTTTCGCCAACTGCACCGCCTGGGTGCACTAAAGCGAATTGCTCATTTTTAAAATCTAATTCTTCAATAAGTACTGTTTGAAGAACATGGAAAATAACCGCTAATGATGTTGATGACGTTGTGCCTTGACAGTTGTATTTATCTGTTTCACGGTTAACATACTGCTTTAAAACAACATCTGCTTCAAGTGCCAAGGGAGACTCTAAATTCTCAGTAATCGTAATTATCTTTACACCTTTAGTCTTGCAAATATTTATTATGGGCAAAAGCTCTTTTGTTTTTCCACCTCGCGAAGCAAAAACACACACATCACCATTTTGCAGAAAGCCTGTGCCGCCATGTACAGCTTCTGCAGGCGATATAAACCTTGCAGGTTTATCTATGCAACACATAAGATGAGCAAAGTGCTGACAGATAATACCGCTATGCCCACAACCCGTAGTGCCGATACGCTCTGCATTTTTTAGTAGCTCAACCGCTTTAGAATATGCATCCTCATCAAAAAAGTCAGCCATTTTTTCAATACATTCTTTCTCAATTAAATACACATCTTTTGCTTGTTTTAATGAATTATCTTTCATCACATACACCTTTAAAAATCAATAATTTGCTTATCGCCGTAAACTGATTTCCAATCCTTGTTAAACCCCTCAAGCGCAACATCTGTAAGCGGATGAGAGATAAGATTTTTATAAATGTCCGGTGCAATTGTTGCAATATGACAACCAACAGAAGCACAATCATTTACCTGTTGTGCGTTTTTAAAGCTTGCTGCCATAACCTTACAGGTAGTAATGTTATAAGCTTCAAACTGATTTACAATTTCAGCTACAACGCCAACTCCGTCACCACATACATTGTCTATGCGGTTAACATAAGGAGCCACAAAATCAGCACCTGCTTTAGCAGCCATAAGTGCCTGCGTAGGTGTAAAAATAGCTGTCATAAGGACACCGATACCGAGTTTTTTTAGCTCCATAGTAGCCTTTAGACCTGCTTCGCCTATCGGGATTTTTAAGTAAAAATTACCACCGATTTCTTCTTGCAGTTTCTTACCTTCTTCAACTATAAGAGCAGCATCCGTCTGCAAGGTTTGAGCGCAAAGAATTTTATCCTCACCGATAATATTCCTTATTGCACGAAGTCTTTCTATAAAATCTGTTTTTTCTTTTGCCATTATTGACGGATTAGTTGTAACACCATCAATAGGATAAAATTCATTAATATGGTTAATTGCTTTTATATCTGCAGTGTCAATAATATATAACATACCTTTTCCTCCACTCTAAATTATTTATTCATTTATTCTTGTCGGCAAATATCAGTTTCTGCCTAGTATTAACTATTAAGTATTTTCAAAAAGTTTTCTGCCTGATTATCACCGGGCTTGAAATCAGGTCTTGAACAGAATGGCATCGTATAGCATATTCACAGTTCTCGTGGAAATAGTTGGTAATCAAAACTGCTTCCAGTCCGCTATGCTCAATAAAGGAATCAAAGTCCTTATAATAAGATGCAGATTCACCTAACTTTTGCCTTGCGGCTTCAAGGCATTTTTCTTTTATCGCATACGGCTACAATTTAGGCATTAAGTGCCAAAAAGTTGTCGGCAAGACTGCCTCCGCGGACAAAACCGAAAATACCGATTTTAATTTTTGTCATTTAAATCTCTTCCCTTATATAGACTTTATTCTTCTATACCTAATACTTCTCTATATTTTTTCACCTGTTTTTCTTCAGGCTTAAAATCAGTATGTGAACAGCAAGGGATATTAGGCTCTGTACCATCAGAACAGTAAAAAGGAGATTTTCTGTCATTTTCATACTGAATACGGCAGTCATTATTTTTAAAATCAGGAATATCATACGGTTTTCCGCCCTCAAGCATAGAACGATGGGCAAGGATTGCAACTGACGACATTGTAACAGCACTATAAATATCAAAAGGATGCTCCGGCTGCTTACCGCTTCTTATACAATCCAGGAACATACGAGCCGTCAAATAGTCACCGCCTCCGTGACCGCTTGTCTTGATAAGTTCTTCATCCTTATCATTCCAAGATGGCTCATAAAGATTTATTTCCTCTTTGTCTTCAGGCTTGGACCAAGCATTATATCTCAGCATAACTTGCTCGCCCATACCGCGAAGATTTTCTATCTGACCCTCTGTTCCGCAGATACGATATGCATTGTGGTGTCCACCAAATCTGGCACAGCCTGTTATTCTGAAAATAGAGCCATCGTCATTCTGGGTTGTTATTATAGCGGCGCGGTCACCTGCATTGCTTGCTGTAGGAACATCGCCTTCGATTGGAGCAAATGCAGCAAATGCCGTAACCTTTTTAGGATTAGCTCCTGTAGCTCTCATTACCGGACCTAAGGAATGAGTAATGTAGTAAGTTGCGGGAAGAAAATTGCGCCAATGCTTTTCAAAGTAATTATAACGTTTTTTAAATTTTACGTCGTTTGCGTCACCCGGGTGATTATATTCGCCCTCGGCATAAATAATTTTACCCAGAGTACCACCATCACAAATTCTTTTCATTTCACGATTGAATTTCATCTGCGGATAATTTTCTGCAAGCATATATATAGAATCACTTTTTTCAAAAGCTTTTATAAGCTCAACGCCTTCAGCCATTGTGCCGTTGCTTATGCACTCAGAGAAAACGTGGATTCCTTTTTCAAAGCATTTTATAGCATATGGTGCATGTTCATGGAAATAATTTCCCAAAATAACGGCATCCATATCATGTTGAATAAAAGAATCAAAATCTTCATACACCGCTGCTGTGTTACCTAATCTTTTTGCAGCATTTTCTCTGCGTTCTTTATGGCTGTCGCAGATAGCTACTATATCACAATCTAACGTCACAAAATTCTCGGCAATATCCATGCCACGACCTACGCCAAAAACGCCTAGCCTGATTTTTTTCATAACAATACCTCCAATATAATGTACGTTATATTTGCTCAACAAAATTCAGCGCTAACTAAATCATTAAAAATTCAAAATATTAGGCAACTGTAATTTGTTTTGCTTTGTTTTAGTATAACACATTTTTTTTTTTGAGTAAATAAAAAAATTCCATATATTTATTTAAAAAAGTTTGTTTTCTCTTGACTCAATAAATAATATGCGTTATGTTTTAAATGAAAGTTTATATATTCAGAGGTAAAATGTGAAAAATAAAAACATTTGTAAACTGGTTCCTCAGTCCCACCCCAATAATCTTTCCGTTTTTTGTTTTGTTAAGGAATCAACTCCAGATGTGATGAAAAACAAAACCAAATTAGATAAACAACTTATGATATTAGTTACACAAGGGGAGGGGAAATTTAAGTTTGACTAAACAGAGATATTGAGGAACAGCTTACCAATCCTGAACTTTCCATTACAAAAATTGCAGAAAAACTTGGATACAATTCAAAGTACTTATCCCATTATTTCAAAGAAAAAATGGGGATTTCTTATTCGGATCACCTTAAAACTTTAAGAATAAAATATGCTGTATCTCTTTTTGAACATGGTATTGATTCTGTTAAGAATGTTGCCTTATTGTCTGGTTTTACAGATCCTTTATATTTTTCTACAGTGTTCAAAAAAAGCCTTTGCTTCGCAATATACGCAACGGCAGATGCCAGCCTCAGGGTCTGTGACCTTAAAGAGTTGATCAAGCTCCTGCTCGGTCTGCGTTATACAGCGTTTGTTGGAACAGGTCAGCTTGCCCACCAACAAATCCTTGCGGTTTTCATCGGGAATAATGCCGTCCGCCTCTGAAAGAAGCTGAAGTATCAGTGCCATTCTTATATATTTTCCGTTATACACCTGCTTGAAATAGCAGGCTCTCGGATCTTTATCTACCTTTACGCTTATTTCATTTACTCTCGGCAGAGGATGAAGGATGGCAAGGTCTTTTTTTGCGCAAAGAAGCTTTTCTTCCGTGAGGATATAGCTATCCTTCAGACGCTCGTAGTCTGCCTCCTCCTCAAAGCGCTCTCTTTGAATTCTCGTCATATAGAGAACGTCAAGGCTCGGCATTGCGCCTTCAAGATCGGTGGTCTCAACATATTCCATGCCGTTTTTATTTAGCACCTCATAGCGAACGTAGCTCGGGATGGTCAGTGCTTCGGGAGATATAAGAACGATTTTTATATTCTCATATCTTGCAAGTGCTGCGATGAGGGAATGAACAGTTCTTCCGTATTTAAGGTCGCCGCAAAAGCCCACTGTAAGGTTGTTCAGTCTGCCCTTCTCCCGTGAAATAGTAAGAAGGTCTGTGAGAGTCTGAGTTGGATGGTTGTGACCGCCGTCTCCCGCATTGATAACAGGTACCGTTGCATTTCTTGCCGCAACATAAGGTGCTCCCTCCTGAGGATGGCGCATTGCGATTATGTCCGCATATGCACTCATGACCTTCGCCGTATCGGCAACGCTCTCGCCCTTTGCCGCAGAGGAGCTTGTCGCCTCGGAAAATCCGATAACGCTTCCTCCAAGCTCCAGCATTGCCGCCTCAAAACTGAGACGCGTACGGGTTGAAGGCTCATAGAAAAGAGTCGCCAGCTTTTTTCTGCGGCATTTTTCCCCATATTTGTTGGGGTTTTCGATTATGTCGTTTGCCACGCTTATGAGTTCATCTATCTCCTGCGTGGTAAAATCATGTATATCAATGAGACTTCTCATTTTTTTCCTTTCTCCCTGCCTTCCCTTAAGAGGAAAGGCTTATTTTGCTCCATTTACTGAAAGATAGTTCTTTATGCGATCAACGTTTTCCTTGTTTTTCTCGTCCTCAGAGAGATACTCGATGATATCGTAAACATCAACAACAGAATATACGGGGAAGCCAAACTGCTCCTCTATCTCTTGCATTGCTCCCTTTTCTGTCTGTCCTTTTTCCTTGCGGTCAACCATAATGAAGGTTGCGGAAACCTTTACACCCTCAAGATGCGATAAGATCTCCATACTCTCTCGAATCGCCGTTCCCGCTGTAATAACATCCTCGATGATCACCACTTCCTCGCCCTGCTGGGGTATATAACCTACGAAAACCCCGCCCTCTCCGTGGTCCTTTATCTCCTTACGGTTGAAGAAGAATGGCACGTTGAGTCCGTTCTTTGCAAGTGCAACTGCCGCAGAGACGGCAAGTGAAATCCCTTTATATGCAGGACCATAAAGCACTGCCTTTTTCTCTCCCAACTTCTCCTTATATGCTCTGGCATAAAATTCGCCCAGTTTTGCGATATCCTCGCCTGTCTTTATCATGCCTGCGTTGATAAAATATGGTATCTTTCTTCCGCTCTTAGCTGTAAAATCGCCAAATTTCAGCACGCCTGCGTTCTCCAAAAACTGTATAAATTCTCTCTTATAGCTTTCCATATTCTTTCCTCCCTCAAGCTTTTTTGAAAAAATGCTTGGCAAAAAACTTAAATACCGTATTTGTTTTGATTTAATCGTTCGTCCTCTCTCGAAAATTACGATTAAAACATTTGTTTCATATAGAAAAAAGATAAACGCAAAAAATTATATCTTTTTTAGTTTTTGGTCGACCTTTTTTAAAGGGTTCGGTAGCCGACAACGTCGTCGGCCGCCACAGCAGTGACGAAACTCCCCCCCATCAGTCAACGAACTCCGCAACGCATCTTTCGTATGCGGCAACGGGGTCGTCTGCAGCTGTGATAGGTCTGCCAACAACTATATAATCCGAGCCGATCTTTTTTGCCTCGGCAGGAGTCATAACTCGCTTCTGGTCGCCTATATCACCGTCTGCAAAACGAACGCCGGGAGTTACCGTGAGGAATTTTTCGCCGCATCTCTCGTGAACCTTGCCCGCTTCAAGAGGTGAGCAGACAACTCCGTCGAGACCGCTGTTCTTTGCGTTTTCAGCATAGTGCATAACAACGGAAGCGATGGGAGCGTCGATAAGAAGATCCTTCTTCATCGTCTCCTCGTCGGTTGATGTTAGCTGTGTGACTGCGATAAGGAGCGGTCTTGTGCCGTCCTCGCGGGTAAGTCCCTCTATTGCTGCCTCCATCATTCTGCCAGTACCTGCCGCATGGAGATTTGTCATATCAACATCAAGGCGGGAAAGCACCGCCATCGACTTTTTAACTGTATTGGGAATATCATGGAGCTTGAGGTCAAGGAATATTTTATGACCTCTTTTTTTGATCTCGCGAACGATAGAAGGTCCTTCGGCATAATAAAGCTCCATTCCTATCTTTACGAATGGCTTTTTGCCGGTAAATTTATCAAGAAATGCAAATACCTTTTCTGCGCTGTCAAAATCGCAGGCAATGATTACGTCCTTTCCCATTAGTGGGCACCTCCAATAATTTCTTTTAGCGTTTTTATTCCGTATTTATCCATAGTTTCGGGCAATTTTTCAATAATATCACGACAAACATAGGGGTCGATAAGGTTTGCCGCACCCACTTCAACTGCACTTGCTCCCGCCAGCATCATTTCGATAACATCCTCCGTGCAAGAAACACCGCCCATTCCCACAACGGGGATCTTTACCGCATTTGAAACCTGATAAACCATACGCAAAGCCACGGGGAGTATTGCGCTTCCCGAAAAGCCTCCCATTTTGTTGGCAATTATCGGTTTTCTCTTTCGCAGGTCTATTCTCATGCCGAGAAGTGTATTTATAAGACTGATACCGTCAGCACCCGCCTCCTCGCAGGCCTTGGCGATGGAGACGATATCGGTTACATTTGGTGAAAGCTTGATGATAACGGGCTTCGTTGTGACCGCCTTAACGGCTTTTGTGACTTCTGCCGCCGCCTCAGGGGATGTGCCGAAGCTCATTCCGCCCCCATGAACATTGGGGCAGCTTACATTGACCTCAAGCCATCCCACCTGATCGCATTTATCCAGCTTTTCACAAGTATAAGCATAGTCCTCGATGGCAAATCCACTGACATTTGCCATGACCTTTTTGCGAAAGCATTTTTCAAGGCGGGGAAGCTCTTCGTTTATTACTGCTTCAACACCGGGATTCTGAAGTCCAACGGCATTTATCATTCCCGCCGTACATTCTGCGATCCTGGGCGTGGGATTTCCGAAGCGGGGCTCCTTTGTCGTTCCCTTAAAGGAGAATGTTCCGAGAATATTGATATCATAAAGCTCGGCAAATTCATATCCATAGCCAAAAGTACCGCTGGCGGGTATGATTGGGTTATCCATTTCAATGCCGCAGAGATTCACCTTTAAGCGTTCCATATGATCTCCTCCTTTCGCATAACGGGACCGTCCTTGCAAATTCGTTTATTTCCCGTAAGAGTTTTGCAGGAGCAGCCCATACAGGCACCAAATCCGCAGCCCATTCTCTCCTCAAAGCTCAGCTCGCCGCTCTTTTCGGTTGCATTGCAGAGAGCACGGAGCATAGGCTCGGGTCCGCAGGAATAGAAATATGAAAAATCCCCATCCATTGCATTTGTGACGAATCCCTTTATTCCGTATGAGCCGTCAACGGTGGTCACCTTGACAGTCGCACCGAGAGCCTTGAATTCTTCTTCATAGAAAATTTCGTCTTTTGTGTTAAAGCCGATTATGACGGAAACTCTTTTGCCCTCCTCTATCAGTTTCTTTGCAAGCATATAAAGGGGAGGAACTCCGACTCCGCCGCCCACAAGCAGGGGTGAATCGCCGCTTCTCGTAAGATCATAGCCGTTTCCGAGCTGTGTGAGAAGGTCCAGCTTACCTTTCTTCATCTCGCTCATAATTTCTGTGCCGTGGCCCACCACCTTATAGATGATAACGAGTGTTCCGTCACACGGAACATCGCAGACAGAGATGGGGCGGCGCAGATAAAGTCCATCAAGCTTAATATTGACGAACTGACCGGGTAAAATGCCTTCCGTGTCTCCCGCAAGGGTCATACGAAAGACGTCCTTTGCAATCTTTTTGTTCTCTTTTATTTTAAATATAGCTTGTTTCATCTTTCTTCCTCAATTACGAATCTATCGTTGAAATCGTAAGGGTAGTTTCTTCAAGAACGTCAAGAAGCACGCGCACGGTATCAAGGCTTGTGAACATGGTAACATTATTTTCGGTTGCGTACTTGCGGATCTCGAAGCCGTCGCGAATAACTCCCGAAGAAGCGGGGTCGCTCGTGTTGATAACATAAGCGATATGTCCCTGACGGAGAGATTCGGATATCTCATCCGAGCCGTCCGAAAGCTTTTTCAGCACATGCGTACGGATTCCGTTATTTTTGAGGAATGTTGCCGTTCCTTTTGTTGCCTCGATATTGAATCCGAGGTTATAGAATCGACGGATGAGAGGCAGTGCCTCTTCCTTATCGCAGTCTGCAATAGTTGCAAGAACCGTTCCGTAATTCTGCAGGTGCATTCCCGAAGCCTGAAGTGCCTTGTAAAGTGCTCTGTAATACTTATCGTCATATCCTATCGCTTCACCTGTCGATTTCATCTCAGGCGAGAGATATGCATCAAGACCTCTGAGCTTGTTAAAGGAGAATACGGGTACTTTTACATACCATCTCTTCTTCTCCTCAGGATAGATTCCGAAGATTCCCTGCTCTTTAAGGGTCTTACCCATAATTACCTCTGTTGCGATATCCGCAAGGCTATATCCCGTTGCTTTTGAAAGGAAGGGTACCGTTCTTGATGAACGGGGATTTACCTCAATTATATATACCTTATCGTCGTTATCAACGATGAACTGTATATTGTAAAGCCCTATTATGCCTATGCCCAGACCCAGCTTCTTTGCATACTGAAGGATAGTTCCCTTGACCTTGTCAGAGATGCTGAATGTGGGATAAACGCTGATTGAGTCGCCCGAGTGGATACCCGTTCTTTCAACAAGCTCCATAATACCGGGTACGAAAACATCTTGTCCGTCGCAGATAGCGTCGACCTCAACCTCCTTACCACTGATGTATTTATCAACAAGAACCGGCTTGTCTTCGTCTATCTCAACTGCTGTCTTAAGATAATGACGAAGCTGACCTTCGTTCGCCACTATCTGCATTGCGCGTCCGCCGAGAACGAATGAGGGACGGACAAGCACCGGATATCCGATCTCGGCGGCTGTCTTTATTCCATCCTCGATCTTTGTAACAGCCTTTCCCTTTGGCTGGGGGATTCCAAGCTCGGAAAGGAGCTTTTCAAACATATCTCTGTTTTCTGCTTTGTCGATGGCATCGCAATCTGTGCCTATGATCTTAACTCCTCTTGCGTGGAGCGGCTCTGCCAGATTGATCGCTGTCTGACCGCCAAGAGAAGCGATAACTCCCTCGGGCTTCTCAAACTCGATGATATTCATAACATCCTCTGCCGTAAGAGGCTCAAAATAAAGCTTATCGGCAGTTGTATAATCCGTCGAAACGGTTTCCGGGTTATTATTGATAATAATTGCCTCGTAGCCTGAATTTTTGATGGTCGTTACCGCATGAACGGTTGAATAGTCGAACTCAACTCCCTGTCCGATACGGATAGGGCCTGCGCCAAGAACTATTATCTTCTTCTTATCGGTGAGAACAGAATCGTTTGTACCGTGATATGAAGAATAGAAATAGGGGATATAAGCATTAGTATGGCACGTGTCCACCATGCGGAATACAGGGAAGAGATTATTGTTTTTTCTGAAGTCAAAAACGTCAAGCTCGTTGCATTTCCACATTCTCGCAACATATTTATCCGAGAAGCCCATCTTCTTAGCCTCCGTTAGAATAGCAAGATCATAGGGATGAGCCTTAAGTGTTTCCTCCATGTCGATGATACGCTTGATGGCTTCAAGGAAGAATCTGGTTATCTTGGTTATTTCGTGTATCTCCTCAACCGTTGCGCCACGGTAGATAAGCTCTGCGATGGCAAAAATATTGTCATCCCTAAATTCGCTTATATATTCACGAAGCTCATCGTCCGTCATATTGTCAAACTTATGGTGGTAAATATGGTTTACTCCGACTTCAAGGGAGCGGATGCCCTTAAGCAGACATTCCTCAAGAGTTGAGCCGATGCCCATTACCTCACCTGTTGCCTTCATCTGTGTGCCGAGAGTATTTGATGCTGTTGTGAATTTATCAAAGGGGAAGCGGGGGAGCTTTGCGATGACATAATCAAGGCGCGGCTCAAATGCCGCATTTGTATTTGCTATCTTGATATCCTCCAGAGCCATTCCCACTGCAATCTTTGCCGTAACTCTTGCAATGGGGTAGCCGGATGCCTTGGAAGCCAACGCAGAGGAGCGGGAAACTCGGGGATTTACCTCGATAAGGTAATATTCGCTTGTTGTGGGATTGAGTGCAAACTGAACGTTGCAGCCCCCCTCGATCTTAAGCTCTCTGATTATCTTGATAGCGGAATCGTTGAGCATCCTTTCATCCTCTTTAGAGAGTGTCATGATTGGGGCAACAACGAGAGAGTCGCCCGTATGAACGCCAACCGGGTCTATATTCTCCATTCCGCATATGGTGATAGCGTGGTCATTTGAATCACGCATAACCTCAAATTCTATCTCCTTATACCCCTTAACGCTCTTTTCGATAAGTACCTGATGAACTGGGGAGAGCTTGAAGCCGTTTGTTCCTATCTCGATAAGCTCTTCTTCGTTATAAGCAAATCCGCCGCCCGTGCCGCCGAGAGTGAATGCGGGACGGAGAACAACGGGATAACCGATCCTCTTTGCTGCTTCCTTTGCTTCTTCCAGATTGTATGTTATCTCGGAAGGGATAACAGGTTCGCCTATAGACTCGCAAAGCTCCTTGAAAAGCTCTCTGTCCTCGGCTCTTTCGATACTTTCGCTGCTTGTTCCCAGAAGCTCTGTATGGCACTCACGGAGAACTCCCTTCTTTTCAAGCTGCATAGCCAAGTTAAGTCCCGTCTGACCGCCGATTCCGGGGAGAATGGCGTCGGGACGCTCATAGCGGAGAATTTTTGCGATATATTCAAGAGTAAGAGGCTCCATATATACCTTGTCGGCAATGGTTGTGTCCGTCATAATGGTTGCGGGATTGGAATTCACGAGAATAACCTCGTAGCCCTCCTCCTTCAGCGCAAGACAAGCCTGTGTACCCGCATAGTCAAATTCAGCAGCCTGTCCTATAACGATAGGACCAGAGCCGATGATTAGAATTTTCTTTAAATCTGTTCTTTTTGCCATTATTTTTTCCTCCGAATATATGTTAATCTTTTTTATAAACTATTTTGCCGCCACAAACGGTCAAGAGATTTTCTCCGTAAAGCTCGGCTCTCTCAAAGGGCGTCGCCTTTCCCTTGGAAATGAATTTCTTTGGGTCAACGATAAATTTTTTACTTAAATTCCAGATGGAAAAATCATTTCCCATTGGGATGCCAAACCGTTTTCTTGCATTTGTTGCAAGAAGTTCTATAATTTTGTCAAGGGAAACTATTCCCTCGCGAACAAGATAGGTGTAAAGCACGGGGAATGCGGTCTCGATTCCAACGATTCCGAATAAACTCTTTTCAAGCCCCTTGGATTTCTCCTCTGCCGAATGGGGCGCATGATCTGTTGCTATCATGTCGATAGTTCCGTCAAGAATTCCCTCTATAAGTGCTTCTCTGTCCTCTTTTCCACGGAGCGGCGGGTTCATCTTGAAGCGACCCTCATCCAGCAGATCACTATCATCCAGCACAAGATAATGGGGAGCGGTCTCACAGGTGATATCCACACCCTCTTTTTTTGCCTGCCTGATAGCCGCAACGCTTTCCTTTGCCGAAATGTGACAAACATGATACGGACATCCCGTTTTCTTTGCAAGTTTTATGTCTCTTTCTATCTGGTAATATTCGCTCTCGGAACAGATTCCTCTGTGTCCGTGTGTCCTTGCATATTCTCCCTCATGGATATACCCGCCTTGAAGAAGCTCATTTACCTCGCAGTGGGCAACTATCATCTTACCAAGGGCTTTTGCTCGCTTCATCGCCTCGTTCATGATGTCCTCATTCTGAACACCTCTGCCGTCATCCGAAAATGCAAAAGCATCTTTCGCCAGAAACTCCATTTCCGAAAGCTCCTCACCCCTCTGCCCAACCGTTATTGCAGCATAGGGATAGACGTTTATCGCCGCATCTCTCTTTATTATCTCCATTTGAAGTGCAAGATGCTCTCTCGAATCTGGCACGGGATCAAGATTTGGCATAGTGCATACTGCAGTATATCCTCCTCTCGCCGCCGCAAGGCTTCCACTTTTTATCGTCTCCTTATAAGAAAATCCCGGCTCACGAAAATGCACATGCACATCACAAAAACCGGGAAAAACAATATTATTTTCATCGTCAAAAGAACGGACAAGCTCATCATCCATGAAAAACGCACTCGAAGGAGCGGCCAAATTGTCTTTCTGCATATAAGCCATATTTGCCTTTTGCATTTCTTTGATGTTTGCCATAATTTCTCCTTTCGATACCGTTTTTCAGCAAAAAAAGCCTTGTCGCACCGACAAGACTTCAACCACAGGGCTTCTCTTGCCCACGCACCTAAAAGCACCTCAAAAAGGTGCTTTTTATATGGTAGATTTAATATCCCGCCGATCATCTGCATCAAACCGAATTTTAATTCTTTTTATCCTTAATATTATAGCACTTTGGTTTTATTTTGTCAATAGATATTTATAATATAACCCAATATCGTCAAATAAAACAAAATTTTTCTCTTTGTCTGATGTTTTTTGGAAATCACTATAAATTTATTCGTTGTTTTGCGGAAAAGTAAGGACTTTTCTTTAGGGGTGCTTTCAGGGATATTGTGGTTGGTTTATTGTTTGAGGAGGTTTGTTAATTATTATGCGCTCATGGTGCGAGGCACTTAGGTTTTTCTGAGGGGGAATAAGGGAGTTGTGCTTGGGGGTATTGTGGTTGGTTGATTATTTGAGGAGGTTTGTTAATTATTATGCGCTCATGCCGCGCGGCACTTACTTTTTCCCGCGAAAAAGTAAGCAAAGCGCTCCCAAGGGGACTCCCCCCTTGGGTATCCCCCATCTGTACCAACGCAGCCAAAAAACCTTGGT
>JAZUPD010000084.1:0-9665 GCA_045604985.1 Eubacteriales bacterium | reverse complement strand
TAATGTCAAAATATTTTAAATGTACCACAGACAAGCCCGCCTTGTCTTACAAATGCGGTGAAAAGATCATTTTTAAGATAGAGGCTAAACAAAATTGCAATCCCGTCAATTATGATTACATAAAATGGGAAGTTAAGGGAGATGACGGAAGCCGAATTTTAGGAACTTATAAATTCGACAACCATAAACCTCTTATTATTGAAGCAACCCTTACAAAGCCCGGATATCTCTATCTCCAAGCGACCGTCTATCTTGCAAATTCTACAATAGCACCTGATTTTGATGTTCTCGAAGCAGGCGCAGGAGCTGATATAGATAAGCTTGAATATTGCGATAACATTCCCGAGGATTTCGATAAATATTGGGAAGATATAGAGACTATGGTCGCTAACCATACCCCTGAGATCCTCTATAAGAAAGAGATCAAGGAAGGTGTCCCCGAAGGCTTTAAGGCATATGATATCAGGGTTTCAGTCCCCTGTGACGGAAGACCCGCATCGGGCGTTCTCACATACCCCGATGACGGACAAAAACACCCGCTCTGTGGAAGCTTCCTCGGTTATGCAATTGCACCAGCTGTTCCGGATTTCATTAAAGACACGGTCCTTTTCAAGATCAACGCACACGGAATCGAAAACAGCTATAAAACAGTTGAGGCTGCAAGCATTTATGCAAAGGAGCTTGATAATTACGGATTTGACGAAAAGGAAAATCAGTCAAACATGACTACTTATTGGAGAAATGTTATGATACGCGACCTTGTGGGTCTTAAATTCGCAAAATCCCTTTCCATGTGGAACGGCAAGGGCTTCAAGCTTACGGGAGGAAGTCAGGGAGCACTTCAAGCAACAACAATGGCAGCACACGATAAGGATGTTACATATCTTGATATCTGGATACCGTGGTTCTGTAATCTTAATGCGGAAAATAAAGGATTTATGGAAGGCTGGCGTCCCAAATTCAACGAAGGTCTTCGTTATTTTGACACCGTTGCACAGGCAACGAGAGTAAAATGTCCCGTAAAGATCGACGCAAGACTTGGCGACCGTATCTGTCCACCTTCTACTATCTCCACACTCTATAATTGCTTTAACGGTATTAAAGAAATCAATTTCCTTCAGTCGGGAACTCACCCTTATTGCCCACCGGAACAACAGTTTTTCAGATTTAGATTTGATCCGAAGAATCCAACGGGCGAAATAAAGCTCGGAAAATACCGTCACTATAAGGGGGGCGAATATGAGGTCTTGGGATTTGGAGTTGACAGTGAAACTCTTGATACCACGGTTATTTATAAATCCCTTTCCGATGGCACTGTTTGGGTAAGACCTAAATGGATGTTCGAGGAATATGTAACGGTTGATTTCATCCCCGTAAAGAGGTTTGAATATTTAAACGATTAATATTCTCCAATACGGCAATAATTCTTAGCATGGTGTAAATATCGAAAACGGCTACGAATAACGAAAAAATCCAACACGGAGTATGAACCGTGTTGGATTTTTTTATTCTATCACTCTTGATAGGGTTTTCTGTAAAATTAAAAACCTTATTAGAATCAGACTTTTTGCAAGCATATATTATTTTTTCTTGAGTTTTCCAACTACTTTGCCACAACATTCGGTACTAGAGAAATCCTTAAGAAGAATGTCACCATATTCGGGATTGAAAGAAACGAGTCTATCACCGCCATATTGCTTAAAATAAGCCGAACCATCAAGCACGAATATTCCAAGCTCTCCAACCTCAACAGCTTCACACTCCTGAATAAGAAGAATGTCGCCACTATGATATTTGGGCTCCATACTGTTACCGCTAATTCGCAAAGCGTATTTTGCGAGCCGGGTTTTTGAAGTATCGGGAATATTTATCTCTTCCGCAATATCGCTGTCAAGATATATTCCGACACCGGCGGAAACAGGCATATCATAGAGAGGGATAGGTCTTCTGCCATTGAGCGCAGAGGAGGTCTGTATATATGTATTCTTTGTTTTTTGAGGAGTAAGTATCTTTGCTGTCTTTGCGGGAGCTTCTGTTCCGATTCCATAGTTTGCCTTTGTGATACGCTCTGTTTCTTTATTAAGAACAAGTGCAACAAGCTCTCTGCCATGTGTATCAAGCTGACGGTAATTTTCAACGAGACGAATTTCGCCCGATTCCAATGTATAGTTGTTATCATTATCGGGTTCGCCTGTAACAATATAATTCACAGAGCAGCCCAGTGCTTCGCAGATCGAAAGAATATTTGAAAATTTAGGGGAATCACTTATCTCAGCCATTATCTTACTTAGTGTTCCGAGAGGTATTCCTGTCATTTCGGAAAGCTGTTCGTTTGTAATTTTTTTTGAGCTTTTTATCTTTTTGATCCTATCAATATATTCCATTTTCGGCACTCCTTTTTGAATTTCACACCTTTAACGGCATTATTATATCACACTTTTTCCGTTTTGTAAAGGTTTTTTCGAAATTTTTTCCGTTTTTTGAAAAAAATATATTGACAAATTCATTTTTTGTGGTATAATGATAGTGAAAAAATTCCATTCTTGGAAAAAGGAAATAACTATCATGAACAAAATTTACAATTATGAAACCAAAAAATCAATAGGTTATCCATTTGGATGTTCAACCTCATACGAGCTTTCCATAACAGAAAGATTTTTCGAAATTCTTTCACATATTATCAATGCGATATACTGTTTTGCGACAGATGAAGCTGTAGTTCTTATTTCAAAGCTAACAATCATAATAACTTCTTTTTTGGGTATTTTCGTAATGATGGGAATGTCCGTTTGCGGAATTATGTCATTCTTCCCCGCCTTTACGATCGCTCTCGGTCTTCTGGCTGTTGTTTTGCTTATATTTAAATCAATTTTTAATTGACAAATCCGTTATAAGTTCAGTTATTGCTTTCGCTACTATCAGGGCCGCTTTTTCTGCTTCTTTTAATGTGTTTCCGCTTGTTCCTATCTCTAACAACAAAGAACACGGTGCATATTGTTGATTATATGCTGCCCCGCGAAGGTATACCGGTCTGCTTAATGATGCGTTATCACCATCAAGTATTTTTTTCAGTTTTATTGCCACCGCAAGATTTTTTTCCCAATCAGGAAAATTTGCTCCCTTGTAATTGGAACCGACAACAGTCATAACCTGAGCTACATTTTCACCTTCAATTTCTGTCACCGCCTTCACCAGTGAACCGTCTGATTTCAGAATTGCATCTCTGTGAACATCAAATACATACTTAATTGAAGGATATTTTGCAAGATATGATTTTATGCTCTCTGATGCCCTCATATAGGAATCTTGATATGATTCCTCATCGTGCATTATTTCACAGTGGATAGTCTTAATACCCGCATTATTCAGTGTATCTGCTATAATTTTTCCGATTCTTACAACATTTTTACTTTTATCCTTCGTTCTGGATATTTCCCCATCTTTTTCCGTATAAAAATTTTTTCCGTCTTCAAGATAAGATTCTGTGCCGTGTGTATGAATTATTAAAACGGCAGGTAAGCTCTTATCGCTGATGGTAAGGGATTCAAATCCATCATCAAAGTCTTCAAGATTCTTTATATCGGGAGAATATCCCGTTTCGTTTACTATGTAATATTGTCCAAGCTGTTTTTGGCTCAGATCAAGTGAAATTACAGGATATTTAGTTTCAGCCACGGTTTCTATGGGCTCTTTTAATTGTGTTTCTTCCTGTGGCTCGGTTTGGGCATCAACAGGTATCATGATATCGCTTTGTTCATCTTTTTTTAGAGGCTCGTCCGTACTGCTTTCGGTTTCTTTAATTCGTTCAAGATCATATATTTTTTCGACTCCTAAATATCTTCTTATTATGTATTCGGAATATGTCTTTACAAGATTGTTTTTATAATCGTCCCCCCAAAAAACTTCTGTCATATCCGTATTTTTTTCGCTTTTTATCAGATCATATCCGATTTCAGAAAAAACACAAGCGACCATGAGAACGAAAAACGATACTGTAATAATTATATACGAGCCAAGCACTTTGGCTTTTTCTGCTTTTTCGGGCGGCTTTACTTCTCCTTCAAGCAGTTCAGGATCATCAAATATTTTAATTTTGTTTTCTTCCATATTGTTTTCTCCCTTCCCATATAACTATTCAAATATATGTGAAGGGAGATTTTTTTATGCAATCAAATAAGAGAAAAGGCTTTCTCGATAGATTCAGCGATAATAATTGCAATTTTTTTTGACATAATGTCGCTTTCCTTTGGGGTTACGAAAAAGCTTCGCCCCGATTCGAGAACTTTTTTTATATTGTCGTCGATCTGACTGATCCCTGCACTGTGCAAAACATCGCAAACCAGAGTGGAAGAATTAACAACTGTCGGAACGCCTATCGAAATAACGGGAACGCCAAGACTTTTTTTGCTTATTTCACTTCTCATATTTCCGATGCCTGAGCCGGGTCTTATTCCGCAATCCGAAATTTGAACAACAGATGCAAGGCGTTCACAAGATCTTGCCGCAAGTGCATCCACAGCAATCACAAGATCAGGCGTTGAGGTTTTCACAGCCCCGAGAACAAGCTCGGCGCTCTCGATCCCCGTTTGCCCCAAAACTCCGGGAGCAAACGCCGAAATACCGCAGCTTCCCAGAGCCATATAAATATTTGGCTCAAAATTTTTCAAATGTCTTGTAACCGTTAGATTTTTCACTGTTAAAGGACCGATAGCATCAGCCGTGATTTCGGAATTTCCCAACCCCGCCACGAGGAGTGAAAAATCACTGTTTGGCTCTCTACCGCAAACGCATTTCACCATATTGCTTATTTCATCCGAGATGACGTCTGTAATTTTTTCAAGATCATTCCCCTCTATATCCCACAGCCTGCTTTGCTCTATCGTAATGTACCTTTCTACACCTTCTTTACTTTGATTATCAAGAATAATTTCGTAAACCGTTGCTTCACCGATTTTTTCCCTTCTTTTCATCACCGATCCATGTTTCTTTTGAGTGCCTGTTCTTTTCTCAAGGGCAAGATCGGTCACTTCATATCCTTTCAAATTGCATACTCCTTTCTTATTTGAAAATCCGAAATAACACAATGGCAATATTGCACAAAAACAGATGCCATAATTTGTGCGTTTATCCAAATATATTTTATGTTTCGGACAAATTATTGATTATCTTCCGAAATAATGTTATAATACCGTGTAGCACATATTTTGTGACTGCAACATTTTTTCTATTCACGGGAGGGTTTCCAAAATTATGATTAAAAGATTGTTTACAATGTTTTTTTGCATCCTTATCGTCGTCACCGCTCTTGCCGGTTGCTCCACTTTCGACCTAAATGAGGATGTAGGAGAAACTATCAATATTTATCTGGAAAACGAGGTTTACGATTTCGACCCTGCATTCGCCTATCGTTCAAAGGAAGCTCTCCAGCTTGCAAGACTGATGTTTTCCGGACTCTTTTACATAGACGAAAACGGCAATCTTCATAAGGATCTCGTTAAAAAATATGAGATCGAAGACGATGCCGATCAGGAAAAATATACTATCACCTTTACGCTTAAAGAAACATATTGGTCCGACGGTAGCATTGTAAGTGCAAAGGATTTTCTTTACGCTTGGAAGAGAATACTCGATCCCTCGATGATTTCCGATGCGGCAGTGCTTCTTTATGAAATAAGAAACGCTTACGAAGCAAAGAACGGAAACTGCTCTGTAGACGATATCGGTGTTTATGCTATCAACAACAGTACCCTTCAAATAGCTTTTGACCAGCCTATTGATTATGAAGATTTCCTTTATAATCTTGCCAGTCCCTGCCTCGTTGCACTCAAAGAGCTTGCGGTAGATGACAACGCTCATTGGGCAAAGCGTCCCTCCACAATGGTTTGCAGCGGTCCTTTCCTTCTCCGCGAGGTAGAATATGGCAAGTCACTGACTCTTGAGAGAAACACATACTATCTCCGCAACAGAGAAAAAGATAGTATAAAGAAATTTGTTACCCCATACAGACTTGTTGTTGATTACTCAAAATCTCCCGCTGATCAGTTGTCCGCTTTTGAAAAAGGTGAGATAGCTTATGTTGGTAATATTGCTCTCGATAAGCGTAGCGAATACGCATCCGAGGCCAAGATATATAACGCTCTTTCAACGCTTTCCTGCTATTTCAATCTGGAAAACCCGATTTTTGCCGATACAAACACACGCAAGGCTCTTTCAAATGCGATAGATCGCACAGCAATTGCCGAAAAGCTTGTTTTTGCTGAGGCTGCAACGGGTCTTGTACCAAGTGGTGTTTTCGAGGCTAAAAAAGCAAGCACGAACTTCCGCACAGTTGGTGGCGATTATCTCTCTAAGACGGCAAACGCTTCCGGCTCATTCAGCGGTGAATTTAATCTCGCCATAGCTGATAATGAAATCCACGCTTCTGTTGCAGACATGCTTAAGTCCTCTTGGGAAAACATCGGTTTTAAGGTTAATATAGTTAAGCTTGGAACAAGTGCTACAGATATTATTCTTCCCAACGAAAAGTCTCCTACAAATGAATTTGTAAATGACGATTACCATGCAGCACTAGTAAGCGGTGAATTTGATGTTATTCTTGCAGATATCAGCGCAATGGATACTGATGCTTTTTCAATGCTCGCACCCTATGCTGCAGGCTATTCCGGACGCAATATGACATTTAGCGTTGATTCCTATGAAGATGCCTATAACATTACAGGATACAACAGCGAAGTATATAACGAGTTTATTGACAAGGCTTTTGCGGAGAAGAACGTTGCCAAAAGAGCATCCATTCTTCATGATGCAGAAAAACTTCTCATGGAAGATCTTCCCGTGTGTCCTATCGTCTTCACAAAGAAAGCAGTTCTTACGTCCGGCGTTAAGGGCATAGACATTGATTATTTTGGCAATAGTCTTTTCAACGAAGCTAAACTTAAATAAATTTTTTAGGTATGGAACCTTTCACATAGCTTTTTCTGCAGAAATCCTTTAAATTAAATTTAATGACCTAAATAAAAGTATAAGTAGAAATATAATGAAAAACCGTTTTTTAAATTTGACTATAAATTTAATAGTTCTTGACGTTTTTCATTCAATTAGAGCTTCTCTTTCTGCTTGGTGTTCTATTGGATCTATGGTTGGCAATATGTTGCCTATGGTCATCCTTCCCTTTATTTTTATAATTAAGACAAATCTCTCAATGGAAATATGGTGTTCGTAGTGGCACACATTAAGGGTGTACCGGGCTTCTTTTGCTTCCGGTTTATGATAAAGAATACTGTGATCCGAGTTGATACCGAAACTAGAGCAAGTGAGGCTCTTCCAAAATTCAATGTTTGCTTCCGTAAGCTCGCACAAGGAATTGCTCCCTCTATTGCACTCCTAATTATGCAAGGTATGTGGGTTAATTACAGAAGGTGTCCTATCTCAAACTGCGTTCTACACCTTCTTTAGAGCAAACAAAAATATTTATCGCAAACGATTAAAATATAAGGAGATTACCTATGAGAAAAATTATCAATCTGAATGAAAATTGGCTTTTCGCTAAAAACACTACAGACATACTCTGCCGAGAGGGCGAAAACGTTTGCCTTCCTCATACTTGGAATGCAGAAGACGGTTATGACGGCGGAAACGATTATTTCCGAGGTTCATGTGTCTATGTAAAAACTCTTAAAAAATCCGATCTTCCCAAGGCGGATCTCTACTATCTTGAAATTTGCGGTGCTAACTCCTCTGCCGATGTATATGCAGGCGGCGAAAAGCTTGCTCATCACGACGGAGGCTACTCTATATGGCGTGTAAATCTTACAGAAAAGCTTACAGATGAAACAGAGATCGCCATCGTTGTTGACAACTCCCCAAATGAAACCGTTTACCCTCAGATGGCTGATTTCACTTTTTACGGCGGTCTTTACCGTAATGTCAATCTGATCTGCGTTAATAAAGCGCACTTTGATCTGGATTATTTTGGCGGAAGCGGATTAAAGATCACCCCAAAAGTTTCCGATAAGGACGCAACGGTCGATGTCGAGGTGTTCTCTACTGATCTTGTCGAAAATCAAATCTTCGTTTATACACTCTATGACAAGGACGAAAATCAATTACAAAGAATTGAATCTGTCGACAAATCGGTAACCTTTGATATTAAGGATGTTCACCTTTGGCACGGTCGCCGAGATCCCTATCTCTACTGCTGCGAGGTCGAGATCAAAGAAAATGACAATGTTCTTGACAATGTATGTGACCGTTTCGGCTGCCGCACTTTCCGTATAGATCCGGATAACGGCATTATACTCAACGGTGAGGAATATCCCCTTCGCGGCGTATGCCGTCACCAAGACAGATTTGGATTTGGTAATGCATTGCTTCCGGAACACCATGTTGAGGACATTGATCTTATCATGGAGATTGGTGCTACCACGATCCGTCTGGCTCACTATCAGCATGACCAGTATTTCTATGATCTTTGTGACGAAAAAGGGCTTGTAATATGGGCGGAGATACCTTATATTACCAAGCAGATGCCCGGAGGCCGCGAGAACACCGTCTCTCAGATGAAGGAACTGATTACTCAAAACTATAACCACCCATCCATCGTTGTCTGGGGACTATCAAACGAGATATCAACCATCGGCGGTTCTGATGATGATCTGCTTGAGAATCATAAAATCCTTAACGATTTAGCTCACGGGATGGATAAAACCCGACCAACAGTCATTGCAGTTGTTTCACACTGCGAGATGGATGATCCATATCTTCAAATTCCTGATGTGGTTTCTTACAATCTCTACTTCGGTTGGTACAGCGGAGATACCTCGATGAACGGTCCTTGGTTTGATAAATTCCACGAAATGTACCCAAATATTCCGATAGGATGCTCAGAATATGGTTGTGAGGCACTGAACTGGCATACAAGCGACCCGAAGCAGGGCGACTATACCGAGGAATATCAGGCGTATTATCATGAGGAGCTGATAAAGCAGCTCTTCCCACGTAAGTATATCTGGGCTACTCACGTTTGGAATATGTTCGATTTCGGTGCAGACGCAAGATCAGAGGGAGGCGAGAACGGACAGAATCACAAAGGCCTTGTCACCATGGACAGAAAGTATAAAAAAGATTCTTTCTATGCATACAAAGCTTGGCTCTCTGATGATCCATTCGTTCACTTGTGCGGCAAGCGTTATGTTGACAGAGTTGAAGATGTGACAAAAATTACTGTATATTCGAATCTGCCGGAAGTTGAACTTTTCGTAAACGGAGTTAGCATCGGCAAGAAGACGGCTGAAGATCACTTCTTCTACTTTGATGTTAACAATGTTGGCGAAAGCACAATCGTTGCCAAATCAGGAGATTTTTCCGATGAAAGCAAGATCCGCAAAGTTGCTGAACCCAATATGGATTATGTTCTTATGGAAAAAGGTAAGGTGTTCAACTGGTTTATGTTGACCTAAAAGATGTTCAAGGCAGCGGACTTATGGATATGCTCGGCTGATTTAGCTTTCTCCGTCCTTCTTCTATGATGGAAATGATGAATATTTCATTCACAAAAGAAGAGCTTTTAAAAAGATGAACAGGCAACTGAACAATATTCGCAAACCAAGAAAAAAGAACTGAAAACTCTATGAAACACGCCTTGTGGTAAGCTTACCACAAGGCGT
>JAZUPD010000083.1:0-15997 GCA_045604985.1 Eubacteriales bacterium | reverse complement strand
TATAGAGTTGAGAATCGGGGCGCCATTGAAATATTGCAGAAAATATGATACAATATTTTCACTGTAAAAACGAGGTAGAAAAAATGAAGTTTGAAAATATAGATTGGGCAGACAGCAATATCGATAAAATCGAAATCGAATATGACTGTGCCAAGCTTTTGATTTTTAACGATACGTTGCAGAAAAATGTCTGTGTAAGTTGTACTGGCTTCGTCGGCTTGACGAATCTGTGTATGTGGGACGATCAGATTATCGACGATGCAACAGTTCATCAAATCCAAGACGATGATGACGCCCCGTTTATCAAAATGGTGTTTTCTGCGTATGACAAGGATTTTAACTACGGCGAACGGTGGCTGAACAAAGGAGTTCTTGAATTGCGCATTAAGCTTATCAACGGCATCGCTTTCAGCATTTATTGTCAAAAGATAGATGTTGAATATGTATAACCAATAGTGACCGCCCGTCCCTCCCACCTTGAGAAAGCCGTGCATTTTTCTCGGAAGGGGCAATAAAGCGGTCACTAATTGGCTAAAAAATGCGGAAATTAGGGACAGTGAGGGACAGAGCGAGCCTGCTTAACAGCTGCTCGAAATCAGTTTGTGCGTTCGCTGTGATATAGTGGCATAGCTTGATTTATAAAGTGTTTATTGTCAAACCATCTTATCAGCACCGGATTTGCCGAAGTACATCAGTTCCCATACCGCTTTTTCAGTAATCGTTTCGATAATCTTGCCATCTGCAATTTTTTCGATTGTTGCATCCCCCTCAAAACGTGTGTAGGATCCCGAGAAACCGATCAGCTTCGCTCCGAATTTGGTAATACCCGACAGAAGATCGATGAAATTCTGACTGGAGATATCCCGCTGCCTATCATATGTAATCCGGTACAGCTCACCGCTCTTGGTAGTGTATTCATAGATTACCTTGCCATAGATAGGCTTACCTGTGTTTTCATCAATGTATTCATCGGTGGGTAGGAATTTCAGTGTGTGATTACTGTTGTCTCCGATGATCTCATTCCCCTTTGCCAGCATGAACACATCGAAATCCTTATAGCCATACTTTTTCTCGCCCGTGATCCACGAGGAAATCACCTTGTAGTCTCCGATTTTGGCTCTGCCCCAATACCAATGGTGCATGAGCTTCAGCATTATCGTGTTGCCCCAGTTGTGGTCGTGGTATCCGCTTCCTTCAAGATGCAGAGTGCCGCCGTCGTACGTTACATCGGCTACCGCTTTTCCTTCAGGAATCGCAGGAAGCCATGCGAAATAGTTTTCCTCGCTGTCGCCGAAGAAGATGCTTCCGGTCTGGGATCGCCATGCAGGAATGGTTCCGTCTAGAGAAACTCTTGCCTTGATCTTGTCGCCGCAAAAATCTATATCATAATGTCTGAGATCGCCCCAAAAACGGCTTTTGCCTATCTTGACGTCACACCGGTCGGTCGCATACGAGCTTTCCTCTATTGATGCATGAACCTCGTCGTAATATTTCGTACCATCAGACAAAGTCAATTCAACAGTTGCCTGCGGAGTAATGGGACCGTTGACCTCGATCGGAGACTTTGAATAGAAAATAATTACCATAACGGTACCATCCGGGAAATGCGAATCGTAGTACCACCACTCGTAAGTCCCTTTTGAACCGTCGGTACGTGCGCCGTCCTCCCAAAGCTCGATCTTATTTCGTGTCAACCCCATTTTTTTGTAGTGAAGTTCATCGTCGGGATGAATTGAATTTTGAATTTTTTCATAATAATTACTATATCTTTGCACAGCAAAGACTTCCTCGATCTTAATGATATTTTTATGGTTGTTTAATTGATTCTCTGTATTCCCTCGGCGTCTTTCCGATTGTCTTTTTGAAGACCTTTGTGAAGTATTGAACGTCCATAATACCGCAGTGAAGCGCCACTGTCTGTACTTGCAGATTGGTAGTCGCAAGCAGATGAGATGCGTATTCCATTCGTTTTTCGCAGATATACCCGGAAAGCGTCTTTCCTGTATTTTTTCTGAATAGTGCGGAAAGATATCCAGAACTGACGTTCTGACTGTCGGAAAGGGATTTCAGCGAAAGATCCGTCGAGAGTCCTGAATCTATCAAAAGAATAACCTTCTGGACTACGGGAGAATAATGCATCATTGTATGCCTTCGGACTAACCTGCAATAGGAACGGAAAATCTCTCTCATAAAGGATGCACTTTCGGAAACGTCGGACAACTGCTCAATCTTTGCTGCGTACTCAGATGATACACGGTCGAGATAAACGGGATGAACCCCGCCTTTTTCTGCAGCTTTACGTAAAAGTGTATTCATGATAATGCAGTAATTCTTTGTATTGCGCAGAGGGTCACGAAGCCGCTTCTCAAAAGCATGAGCCGAAAAGGCGGCGAGCAGATGCTCCTCCTTGTGAAGCTGTCCGAGCGTGACCGCACGGATGAGTTCATTTTCAAACGCATAGCGTTTTTCCATAGTCTTCATGTTGACGAGAATATCGTCCAGAGAATCTTCCTGCATACGGTCACTTATGGGCGAGGGATCGGAGCTGTGCTCATTATTCATGTCAACAATCGCAAAGGACGGCTGTTTCCATATCCGCTCACAAAAGGTATTTATCATTATAAATAGGTGATCGCCCTCGGGCAAAACCGGTAAAGTTAAAAAATATTCCTCAAAACGCAATTGTTGTGACGGGGACACGCCGCACCTTTCTCCAAGCTCAAGCAAGCGTTCATGAGATGGAGGTGCTGTAAGATAGGGACCGATCATAAGAATGGTAGGATCGACTGTTTCGGGAAGAAGCAGAAAGATGTAGCAAAAATCAAAGCTGTCCGCCAGCTTATACATTGTAAATCTATCAAGCGGACCTAGGATACGTGGGGCGGGTAGCAGGTCGCTTTCAGAGTGGGACTCCGAAAAATCGTTTACAGGGGAGATGGTTACTCGTAAACCGCTTTTTTTCAGAGTATCGCAGAAAAATCGAAGTTCGTTTTCATAAAACATTTCTAACCCTCCTTACGAATGTCAAAACCTACAATCGTTTAATATATTAATTGAACAAATCTACAATTTTATAATTATTATAGCATATTTTTTATATAACTTCAACATAATCTTCGACATAAATATGAAAAAAGTGCAAAAATAGTGTAAAAAAATACTCACACATTTTTTTAAAATAATCTATAATTAAAATAACTGTATTGCAGACGGCTCTTAAGCACTGTTTGCCAATCTGAATTAAAAAGAAAAGAGGAACTCCGTATGAAAGAACAACCTAAGCTTGACGCTAGCGGCAAGCGCAAATTTGGCATGCGTGACTGTCTTGCGTATGCCGCCGGTGACCTTGGCTGCAACATGAGCTTTGCGCTCAAAGGTACGATTATGCCCCTGTTCTGGACACAGGTCATGGGACTGAGTGCCTGGTATTCTCTGCTGATCGTGATCCTGCAGGTGTGGGATGCTATCAACGATCCGCTGATCGGCTCCATCGTCGATGCGGACAAACACAAATACAGAAGGAACAAGTTCCTACAGTACATCTGGACAGGCTCCATCGGTCTGATCGTAGGCGGTGCATGTTGCTTTTTGCCGTTCCCAAGTGCGCCTGAGTGGGCCAAGATCATCATCTTCATGGCCGGCTACATCACCTGGGACGCTTTCTACACCGTGGCTAACGTTCCCTACGGTTCTCTTCTGAGCCTGATCTCCAAGGAACCTGCTGACCGCGCATCTCTTTCCGCATGGCGCTCCGTGGGCTCCATCGCCGGCAACATGCTGCCTATGGTCATTCTGCCGTTCCTCGTATATAACGAAGACAAGTCGCTGAACGGCCCCATGGTATTCGTGGCTGCGCTCGTAATGGGGGCACTGGGCTTTGTCTGCTTCCAGTTTATGATCAAAAACACCGAGATCCGCGTGGATACCGACGTTTCCGTAAATGAGGATCAGCCTAAGTTCAATGTATTCAAGGCGATCGGCAACTTCATGAAAAACCGTCCTGCCGTGGGTGCAACTCTGGCTGCTATGGGTATGTTCATCGGCATGCAGGGCGCAAATACTGCAGTTTCGGTTACCTTCCAGATTTATTTCAAGAACCCTAAGATTTCCGGTCTGATCTCCATGTTTGCCATGATTCCCGTGGTGATATTCACTCCTCTGGCTCGCAAGATGGTTGTCAAGTTTGGTAAAAAGGAACTGTCTCTGGTAGGCTCGTTCTGCTACATTCTGGGAGCTGCAGTCCTGTTTGCCGCTCCTATCGGTCTTGTTCCCGTCAGCGAAAGCAATACCGGACTGGATCTGATCCTGTATGTGGTGGCACAGCTGATCATGTCTCTCGGCATGGGCATCTACTCCACAGTTTCCTGGGCAATGATGGGCGATGCCATCGACTATAACGAGTGGAAGACCGGCTACCGAGAGGAAGGTGTCGTCTACTCACTGCACTCCTTCTTCCGTAAGCTGGCACAGGGCATCGGTCCTGCCGTTGCACTTACCATCATGCAGGGTATGGGCTATGTAAATAACGCCAATCCCGACGCCAATGGAAAGTTCACGGAGATCGACGTCTCCCTCTTGTCCTGGGATTTTGCGCTGGAGCTTCGTTCTCTGGTTGCCATTCTGTTCCTGATTGCCGGTATTATGCTGTTCGTAGGTCTTGGCCTGGTATATAACCTGGACAAGAAGACGCTTGCTCGGATGAACAAGGAACTTGGCCGCGATGCAGAGGATATCACCGCCGAACCGCAGGCATAATGAATGAACAGCAGGTGTCCGACGCTTTCCGTATCGGACACCTTGCTTCTCTTACAAAGAATATCTATCCATAAAATGATAAGGAGAACCTTATGAGAAATATTATAAATCTCAACAAAGACTGGCTTTTTGTAAAAAACACCGCAGATGTGAACCTGCGGGAGGGCGTGCAGGTGGATCTTCCCCATACCTGGAATGCCGTTGACGGACAGGATGGCGGAAACGATTACTTCCGCGGATCCTGCCTCTACGTGAAGATGCTTGAGAAGGCAGACATTCCCGCAGCTGATTGCTACTATCTTGAGATCCGTGGCGCCAACTCCTCTGCTGACGTGTACGTTGGCGGCGAGAAGCTTGCACATCACGACGGCGGTTATTCGACATGGAGAGTTGATCTTACGGACAAACTCACAGACAAAACCGATATTGCTATCTTAGTGGACAACTCACCAAACGAAACTGTTTATCCGCAAATGGCAGACTTCACCTTTTACGGCGGTCTTTACCGTGATGTGAACCTGATCTGTGTGAACAAAACCCACTTTGATCTGGATTATTACGGTGCACCCGGCCTTAAGATCACACCTGCGATTGAGGGTAAGGATGCAAAGGTTGAGGTCGAGGTGTTCACCACGTCTCTTGCCGAAAATCAGAAGCTTGTTTACACTATCTATGATAAGGACAATAATGAACTGCAAAAGACAGAATCCACCGACACCAAGGTAGTGTTTGATATAAAGGATGTTCATCTGTGGCATGGCCGCCGAGACCCCTATCTCTACTGCTGTGAAGTTGAGATCGTAGAGGGTGACGAGGTACTTGATAACGTATGCAACCGTTTCGGCTGCCGCACCTTTAAGATAGATCCCGATAACGGTTTTATTCTTAACGGCGAGGAATACGCACTTCGCGGCGTATCCCGTCATCAGGACAGACTCGGTGTTGGAAATGCGCTTCTTCCGGAGCATCATGCAGAGGATATCGACCTCATTATGGAGGTTGGTGCGACCACTATCCGTCTCGCACACTATCAGCATGACCAGTATTTCTACGATCTGTGTGACGAAAAGGGACTCATTATCTGGGCGGAGATCCCCTATATCTCCAAGCACATGCCGACCGGACGAGAGAACACAATCTCGCAGATGAAGGAGCTTGTTTCGCAGAACTATAACCACGCATCTATCTTCGTATGGGGACTTTCCAACGAGATTTCAATCGCAGGTGCGGATGAGGATCTGCTTGAAAACCACCGTATTCTTAACGACCTTGTTCATGAGATGGATAAAACCCGTCTTACCACTATAGCGGCAGTTTCCATGTGCAAGATGGACGATCCGTATCTCCAGATACCTGATGTCGTTTCCTACAACCACTATTTTGGTTGGTATGGCGGAGACACAAGCATGAACGGCCCATGGTTTGACAAATTCCACGCAATGCATCCTACGATTCCTGTCGGCATCAGCGAATACGGCTGTGAGGCACTCAACTGGCATACAAGCGACCCGAAGCAGGGCGACTATACCGAGGAATATCAGGCGTATTATCATGAGGAGCTGATAAAGCAGCTCTTCCCACGTAAGTATATCTGGGCTACACACGTGTGGAATATGTTTGATTTCGGTGCAGATGCAAGAGCCGAGGGTGGCGAGAACGGTCAGAACCATAAGGGTCTCGTCACGATGGACAGAAAGTATAAGAAGGATGCCTTCTATGCATATAAGGCATGGCTTTCTGACGAGCCTTTCGTACATCTCTGCGGCAAGAGATATATCGACCGTGTTGAGGATGTAACAAAGGTTACGGTATATTCCAATCAGCCCGAGGTCGAACTCTTCGTCAACGGCGAGAGCATCGGCAAAAAGACGGCTCCTGATCATTTCTTCTACTTTGACGTGAAGAGCGAAGGCAAAACGACTATCGTAGCCAAGGCGGGTGAGCTTTCCGATGAAGGTAAGATCTGTAAGGTTGAGGAGCCCAATATGGATTACGTCCTTAAGGAAGTCGGTGCGGTTCTCAATTGGTTCGACGTTACCGAGGTCGAGGGAAGATACTCCCTCAATGACAAGATCTCCGACATTATGAAGTCGAAGCTCGGCAAGCTCTGGTTTGCTTCTGTCGGTCTCAAGATCAAAAAGAAGATGGACGCAAACAAGAAGGGCAAGGAACCCAAGGACAAGTCAAAAGGCGGCTTTGAAGTAGACTTCAAAGCGGACGGCGGCATTATGGAAATGATGGGCGGCTTTACGGTTCTTCGTCTTACAAGCATGATGGGCATGATGAACATTAGCTTTACTAAGGAAGAGCTTCTGAAGATGAACAAGAAGCTCAACCGTATCCGCAAACCTAAGGGTGTAAAATAAGCGAAACCACCATTGAAATCCGAACTCCCAAGTTCGGACTCAATGGTGGTTTTGTTATAAAGCCCAGTATTTATGCGGCTTTTCGAGGTTGTATTTTATTTTTACTACTTTCATCTTCCTTTCGTGCAGGAGTGGCGCAGATTGTGGAAACGCATCTTCTCCAGATTATGCTTTTTCAGAATCTACTTATCGCAATAATTCATTTTTTGTTTTACAATCCATTTACTAACGAGGCTGGAATTGTTGAATCAGTTTCATTAAAAACGATCTCCGATATTTATTGATAGAAAAATATCGACAATAATTTTCTTTCTTTTACTTTTTGTATTGAATTTTCGGGATGTTTATGTTAAAATATATTGAAAATATTTTTATTTAAAGAGGTTGTCATGAAGATCAAAAAATCATCCGAGCTTCTATGGCTCATGGGAATAATTTTCGTTGCTCTCGGTGTTTCGATTTGCAGCAAGGCTGACCTTGGAGTTTCTATGATCGCCGCCCCTGCTTTTATCGTAAGTGATGCCATCTCTCCCATTTGTGGGCAATTTAGTGTTGGAGTTACAGAATACATAATTCAAGGGCTTATGCTGATAATTCTCTGCTTTACCGTAAAAAAATTTGACCCTCGCTATTTGCTTGCTTTTGCGGTTGCTGTTATTTACGGCTATGTGCTTGATCTTTTTCTTTTTATTCTTGCGCCCGTCACATTTAATGCGCTTTGGCTTAGGTATTTTATGCTGATAGTTGGTGATATAATCACGGCACTCGGAGTTGCCTGCTTTTTCCGCACCTATATGCCCCTTCAAGTCTATGAGCTTTTCGTTGCGGAGATCGCTTTGGTATATAAATTTTCCATTGCAAAAACAAAGTCTGTTTTTGACATTTGCCTGCTTGCTATCTCAGTCATTCTCGCAATTATTCTTTTCGGCGACATTTTGGATTTTGATTTTTCAAAAATCGCATATACCAGCTTTCACAGTTTAGGTCTCGGTACAATTATAACCACCATTATAAATTCACCGATAATAGCCGTTTGGGGTAATTTGCTCGATAAAATTTTTGAGCCTACACCGCTTTTAGGCAAGCTTGAATCAATACTTAGACGAGTATGAAAAGCTTTAATTAACGATATTTGCGTCCCTCAGAGAAGTGATTTGGTAAGCTATGACGAATACAAAAAATACAGTATTGGGGATTTGCATGAAGCAAAACGCCAATTTTTTATAATTTCGACTGCTTTTTACTGCAGATCTTAAATAGTTCTTCGGTGGCAAGGCGGGTCTTTGAAACCACACCGTCCCTTTTCGGAAAGCAATAATAAAGGCAATCTTTATCTCCGATCCAGATAACATCCCCTATCTCATACCAATAATAATCGGCATAAAGTCCATAAGACGCTAGGGGCTTTTGCTCATAATTCAGCTTCCCATCACATCCCGTCAACTTAAATCCGCCACTATCATGGGTAAGTCGTCCCTCACCCACCATATATATCGCTTTATGGTCGACCATAATACCAATATCGACCCCTGTATCAAGATGGTAGTTGCCCGAAATAAGCTCATTTTTTACACATTCTCTTTCCCAAGCATACCAATCAGGTATATGGTCAAAACGAGCTTTTTCATCGCCTTCAAGGGCTCCGATCTCGTTAAGATGATAAATACATCCGCATTTTTTACAGCTTATGCTCGTTCCCTCCCCTATCATTTTTCCCTCTGCTTCGCAAGAAGAGCATTTATAAAGTATTCTTTCAAGTCCAACGGCTCTATTTTTTTCATTTATAACGATACCGTTTTCCCTTTGCCAAATAAAATTGTCAAAATCATAAGCACTATCAATAATATTTTGTATCTCATCGGCGGTTTTCTCGACTATTTCATCCGCCGAAAGGAGACATTCAACGTCTGCTGTGACCTTCACCTTTCTCTTCTTAAGGCAATTATAAAGGGGCTGGCGGGAAAAAGCACCGTATGTACGGATATTCACTACAGGAACACCAAGCTTTTTTACAAGCATACCAAGGCTTTTTGGCAGAGGGGTTGCCGTACCGTCAAAGCTATAACTCGCCTCGGGGTACATAAGGATACTTGTCTTTTTATTCTTTATCGTGTAGATTATATCCCTTATAAGAGTAATATCAGTAACAAATTTTTGAGTCGGAATACATCCGATGAGTCTCATTAGAAGGTCTTTACCAACGAAACCGTCAGAAGTACAGATTATACACATCGGCTTTGGATACATTATCCTATACGCTATTTCAAGGTCGATAAAGCTTGAATGATTCATCAGAATGAGATAAGGCCCTTTCCCCGCCTTCTCCATATCAATTTTGCTGAAGGTAAATTTAGTTGCTATCAGGTCAAAAACAGATATTACTCTTATGAGTGTTCTGAAAAACATTGAGGGCTTTATCGGTTTTTTATGCCTTTCACGAGGAAGCGTAATTGCTTTTTCATATGAAAGCTTTTTTGTCTTTATCTTCATTATTTCGACCTCATTCGTTTTTTAATAATTATACTATATATAAAGTACTATTGTCAAGAAACAATATTTTCAAGAAACAAAAAAGAACTGAAAAACAGTTCTTTTTTGTTCAAATCAGCCACCAAGGTAGGCTTTTTTAATTTCCTCGCTTTGTGCAAGCTCTGCGCCACTTCCCGAAAGAACGATTCGTCCCGATTCGAGAACGTACGCTCTGTCGGCAATTTCGAGAGCCTTACCAGCATTCTGTTCAACTAGAAGAATGGTAGTTCCCTGCTCATGAAGCTCCCTTACAATATCAAAAATCTGGTCAACGAGGATAGGTGCAAGTCCCATTGAAGGCTCGTCCAGCATAAGAAGCTTGGGTTGACTCATAAGTGCTCTTCCCATCGCCAGCATCTGCTGTTCACCGCCCGAAAGCGTACCTGCTATCTGATTTCTTCTGTGAAGAAGTCTTGGAAAACGCTTATAAACGTCTTCAAGTCCTTCCTTCATATATTTAGGATTGGTATAAGCACCCATCTCAAGATTTTCCTCAACCGTCATCTGAAGAAAAACTCTTCTTCCCTCGGGAACATGTGCAAGTCCCTTTGTGATAAGCTTATAAGACTCAATATGGGAAATATTTTCGTCGGAAAAGGTTATGCTTCCAGTGCTTGAGCGGAGCATTCCCGAGATAGTCTTAAGAGTTGTGGATTTTCCTGCGCCATTTGCTCCTATAAGTGCTACTATCTCATGCTCGCCAACCTCAAAATTTATATCCTTGAGTGCGTGAATTTTTCCGTAATAAACATTAAGATTTTCTACTTTTAACATAACTCACGCCTCCTTTGCCTTTCCGAGATACGCTTCAACGACCTTGGAGTTTGACTTGATCTCATCGGGTGTACCCTTTGCGATAACCTTACCGTGGTCAAGAACGCAGATACCCTCGCAGATATTCATAACCAGCTTCATATCATGCTCGATAAGCATAACGGCAATGCCGAAATTATCTCGAATACGGCGAATATTTTCCATAAGCTCTGCTGTTTCTGATGGATTCATTCCCGCCGCCGGCTCGTCAAGAAGGATGATCTTTGGCGAGGTTGCAAGGGCTCTTGCAATTTCAAGTCTTCTCTGTGCACCGTAAGGAAGGCTTCCTGCAGGGGAGTTTGCCATATCAGCCATATGGAAGAAATCAAGAAATTCGAGTGCTTCCTTGTCTGCCTTTCTCTCTGCTTTTCCGTAACCAAAGCTATGCGTTACTGCCGCAAAAAAATTCTCATTCATTGAATTATGAAGACCAACCTTAACATTATCAAGAACCGAAAGATTTGAAAAAAGTCTGATATTCTGGAATGTTCTTGCGATACCCATATGGTTAACCTGATGGGTAGATTTTCCCGCAGTGCTCATTCCGTCAACAAGGATGCTTCCTCTTGTGGGATTATAAACGTTGGTAAGAAGGTTAAATACCGTGGTTTTTCCTGCACCGTTAGGTCCGATAAGTCCTGCGATCTCAGTTCTTCCGACGATAAGCGAAAAATCGTCAACTGCGGTAAGACCGCCAAAGTCGATTCCCAGATGGTTTACCTCGAGAACAGGTCTCTTGCCAAGGTCTCGCTCAGGAACGAAGGCATTTGAGGGATATGGAACGAGCTTTGGCTTATGTTCATTGTTACTGCTCATCTTTTATTTCCCCCTTATTTTGTTTCTTATTCAGCTTTAATAAGCTCTTAAAGCTGAATTTACTCTTGAATTCAGTAAACTTCTGATTGGAATTAAGGAGCATAACCGCAATAAGAACAACCGAATAAATAAGCATACGGTACTTATCAAGTCCGCGAAGCATTTCGGGGAGTGCCTTAAGTGCGATTGCGGCAATAATCGAGCCGTTTATGCTTCCCATTCCGCCGAGAACTACGATAACAAGTATCTCGATGGACATATTATAGTTAAACGTTGCAGGCTTGATATTTGCAAAGCTATGTCCGTAAAGAACGCCTGCTGCACCTGCAAAAAATGCTGCAAGAACGAAAACGATAAGCTTATAATAAGTTACATTAACGCCCGTTGCCTCTGCCGCAATTCTGTTATCGCGGATAGCCATGATCGCTCTGCCGTGACGCGATTTCTTGATATTCATCATAACGACAACGGTTACAAGCACAAGAACTATCGCATAAGGCAAAAGAACCTTCGGCTTTGAATAAATATATGTGCCGGAACTTGTCGTTGTAAGACCCAATGCTCCGCCTGTTATTTCAAGATTTGTAATGATGTTCTTGATGATCTCACCGCAAGCAAGGGTTACGATAGCAAGATAGTCACCCTTAAGACGGAGAGCGGGAAGTCCAACTACAAAGCCGACGACAGCGGCAAAAATTCCGCCGAAAATCATAGCAAGAGGAAGTCTTATATAAAGCATGGGGATAAGATCCACCGTCCACATGGAGAAAAGACATCCGCTGAAAAGACCAACGCTCATAAATCCTGCGTGACCAAGTGAAAGTTCACCCAAAAGTCCGACAACGAGGTTAAGAGAAACTGCCAATACAACATAACATGAAACGGAAATGAGCATATTCGTAAGCTGTCTGCTTGCCAAATCACCATAAAGCATTATGGAAATGACAGCATAAATGACAACCACGAGATATATCGTAAGAGCATCTTTTGAAAAGGCTTTTTTCAGCGCATTATTAAAATTCTTCTTTGCCATAATCACACCTTCTCACTTATCTTCTTACCCAGCAGACCGGTAGGCTTAACAAGGAGTACAAGAATAAGTACTCCGAATACGATCGCATCAGACATCGTCGTTGAAATATATGCCTTTGCATATTGCTCAATGATACCAAGCATAATACCTCCGAGCATCGCACCGGGAATTGAGCCGATACCGCCGAAAACTGCGGCAGTAAATGCTTTGATACCGGGCATTGAGCCTGTCGTAGGTTTAATATACGTATATGTTGCGCCATAGAAAAGACTTGCGATCATCGCAAGAGCCGAGCCTATAGCAAATGTTATGGAAATAGTCTTATTTGTGCTGATACCCATAAGCTCTGCCGCTTCCTTATCCTCGGAAACAGCACGCATTGCCTTGCCTACCTTTGTGAAATTGATAAACAAAGTTAAAAGCACCATTATAACTGCGGTAACGCAGAGAGTAACAAGAGTAATTCCGTCTATCTGAACACTGCCGATCTTTATGGCACTTAAGTTGATTATTTTCGGGAAAGCTAACTGCTGTGTACCGAAGATCAGCTGTGCAATATTCTGAAGGAAATAACTGACACCGATAGCGGTGATAAGAACTGCAAGGGACGATGCCTTGCGGAGAGGCTTGTACGCAAGAAACTCGATGGAAACACCGAGGAGCGCACAAAAAGCAATACCGATAAGTATTGCAAAAACGGGCGGAAGCCCAAGGGCACTTACGGTTACTATAACCGAATACGCACCTATCATAATAACATCGCCGTGTGCAAAATTAAGCATTTTTGCAATGCCGTATACCATCGTATATCCGAGAGCGATCAGAGCATAGATGCTACCCAGATTGAGGCCACTTATGAGAGTTTGAAAAAATAAGCTCATTTTTAGTCTCCCTATAAAAAACACAATTCCCTGCGGTGGGCATACGCCCACCGCAGGTATATTGCTATATGAAAATTCAAATTATTCTGCTGTGTAGAGCTGAGCTACGCCGCCCTTGATGATCATAACGAGAGGAAGCTTAACTGTTTCGCCGCTTGCTTCCCATGTCATGTTACCTGTAACACCCTCAACTGTGATCTCTGTCATAGCCTTTACGATTCTATTGTTGAAATCAGCCTGAGCATCGGGTGTGATGTCTGCCTTTTCCATAGCAGCCTTGATTGCGTAAACTGCATCATAGCCGTCTGCTGCGAACTGGTCGGGAGTTGCGCCGCCGGTCTTTTCCTTATATGCTGCTACGAAATTCTGAACAAGCTCCTTGGGTTCATCTGCTGCAAAGGGTGTGAGAAGAAGAACGTTCTCGCAAAGTGCAGAATCTGCAACCTTACCGAGGATACCGTCAAGACCGTCGCATCCGAAATAAAGCATAGTCTCAGCAAACTTTCCCTGTGCTTGTGTAAGGAATGTGGAAGCCTCATCAGCATAGATGGGCATGAAGATCATTTCTGCACCGGAATTCTGGATAGCAGTGATCTGTGTGGAGAAATCGGAAGCTGTATCCGTTGTGAAGGACTCTTCAGCAACGATCTCAATGCCGTTCTCCTCGACCTTAGAAAGGAATGCCTCACGAAGACCGTTGGAATAGTCAATATCTGCCTGATAGAAGATAGCTATCTTCTTGGGAAGGTTGTTTGCACCTATGTAGTTAGCTGCAGCGATACCCTGAGAGGAATCGGAGAAGCAAACACGGAATGCAGCGTCGTTATCAACGATTGCATTGTCTGCAGATGCAGAAGGTGTGAGAAGAAGGATGCCATCTTCTTTAGCAGCTGCAACAACAGAAGCATTCTCGCCGGAAAGTACGCAGCCGAGAGATACCATCATACCGTCGTCCATCTGCTTACCGTAAGCTGCAACAGCGGACTCGGGGTTTCCCTGAGAATCCTGGAAATCGAGCTTAATGGTGAAGCCGTTGATACCGCCTCTTGCGTTGATCTCTTCAACTGCAAGCTCTGCGCCGTTCTTTACCGAGCTACCGTAGTTAGCATAAGCACCTGTAAGAGGGCCGATACCACCGATAACGAGTACGTTGGAGTCCTTCTCTTCGTTTTCGCCACAAGATGCGAAAGCCGCACAAGAAACGATCATGAGAAGAGCAAGAACAAGTGATGTGAGTTTTTTCATGATTTTTCTCCTTTGAAAAATTGTTTTATCTGATATCTATATTATATTTGGAAGGCTTTTGCCGACCAAAATCAGATCATTACGTAAAATACGAAATAATGCGTATATTATATCACGCAAGAGTGAAAAAGTCAAGGCATATTTTCAGATTTATACATATTTAATGAAAAACCTTTGTATTTTTATGCACCTTATCGTTTTTTTACAAAAAAAGCACGCAAAATGTCGGCACATTCCTTCTCCTTAATACCGATTATGCACTGTGGCTTATGATTGAAAGGATAGCTTTTTAAATCTATTAGCGACCCCAAAGCCCCTGCTCTTGCATCCTTTGCTCCGAAAACAACTTTTCCAAGCCTTGAATTTATAATTGCGCCTGCACACATGGGGCAAGGCTCAAGCGTTACATAAAGGGTACAATCGGAAAGACGCCAGCCTCCCTTAATTCTGCAGGCCTCCTCAATGGCAAGAAGCTCTGCATGGGCTGTTGCCATACCGTTTTTTTCTCTTTCGTTATGGGCTCTCGCAATTATTTTGCCATTCGAGACTACTACCGCTCCCACGGGCACATCGCCATGCTCTGCGGCAAGTGCCGCTTCCTTCAACGCCTCGCTCATAAAAAAACCGTGGTCAATATGCTGAGATAAAGAAAACATAAGCAACCTCACTAATCACTGCATAGCCAAGAAAGGCTATCATTGCAGGGCTGAAAAAGCCCTTTATATACTGAAAAACTGTATACCTTCTGCCCCCGTCAAGGAGTTTTCCCGAGACCGTACCAAAGCATCCTGCCGACAGTTCTTCCCTTTTCTCCTTTTTTCTAACCTTTATAAGATAAATTATAGATATCACACCGCAGAGCATAACGAAAGATTCGATAACAATATTTATCTTAACAGCAGTTCCTGTTCTGAGAGTTCCCCAAAGAGTCGTTTCCACAACTGCAATAAAATTGTTGAGCATATGGGCGATAACACCGCACCATATAGTTCCCGTTTCGGCATATACAAAACCAAAGGCAATGCCCGCCACCGTGGCAAAAAATATCTGATCGTGATTTCCGTGAACAAGACCAAAAATTATTCCGCTTGCGATAATGGCAAAATTTTTCCCCAAAGGCATGAGATTTGTCATGATAAGTCCTCTGAAGAAAAGCTCCTCACAAAATGCGGGAATAAGAACAGTTGACAGCATAAGAAACACTATGCTATCGCCATGATATATCTCTACAGAGCCATTACCCGAGGAAAAATAGCTCCAAAAGTGCGAGGCTGCAAAGCACAATGAAAGAGAAGCCAAAACCATCGAAATGGGGTGTTCACCCATCCGCGGCGAAGCTTCCATCGGAATATAATCCTTTGAGTAGACCTTTTTGAACAGTAAAGCAGCTATTAAATATGAAGCAATATATGAAAATGCTTCAAACAAAACAATAATCATTTTCGAAACAAAGCTTTCGTTTTCAAAAAAAGGATTAAAAACCGTGCGTGACATAATCAAAATCGATTGAAGTACCGATAATATACCAATAAATATAAATATGGCAAAGCACACACGGT
>JAZUPD010000082.1:0-18975 GCA_045604985.1 Eubacteriales bacterium | reverse complement strand
CAAAAAAAGGAGTGGGGTCACATTTGTGAACCGACTCCTTTTATTCATCTTCCTTTTTCTTCATTACCGCAAGAGCCTCGTAGATGCTCTTGATAGGGATAAGGTCAATCCCGTCCACTGCAATTTTTCTTTTTTCAACATTGCGGTAGGGGATGACTGCCCTTGTAAATCCAAGTCTTGCGGCCTCGTGTATTCTAGCTTCAATATTTGAAACAGCTCTGCATTCACCCGAAAGACCAAGCTCGCCGATGGCGATAACGTCATCGGGAATTATTCGGTCTGTAAGGCTTGAAACCATTGAAAGAGCCACCGCAATATCGGATGCAGGCTCATCAATGTGCAGACCTCCGATAACATTCATATAAACATCGTTCTGAAAAAATTTAAGCCCAAGACGCTTTTCCAGTACCGCAAGAATCAGGCACATTCTGTTATAATCAATGCCGTTTGCGGCTCTTCTGGGAGCGGGGAATGACGTCTGTGCAACAAGTGCCTGGATTTCAGCAATAATAGGTCTTGTACCCTCCATGGTGCAAACAGCACAATTTCCCGGAACGTTTTTTGGTCTGCCGGCAAGTAGCATCTCCGATGGATTTTCAACCTCTTCAAGACCCTTGTCCGTCATTTCGAAAACGCCTATTTCGTTTGTTGAGCCGAAACGGTTTTTAATGGCTCTGATTATCCTATATGATTGATGTCTTTCTCCCTCAAAATAAAGGACGGCATCAACCATGTGCTCAAGCACCTTAGGACCCGCAATCCCCCCCTCTTTATTGACGTGTCCAACGAGGAGCATTGAAATTCCCGCACTTTTTGCAAGATTTATAAATGAAAGGGCGCTTTCTTTTATCTGTGTCGTGCTTCCCGGAGCGCTTGTCATTCTGTCGCTGTAAACCGTTTGAATGGAGTCAACTATAACGACATCCGGCTTGAGGGAAGCGATTTCATCAAGTATGTTTTCGATATTGGTCTCGGTAAGAACATGAAGATTTTTTCCTTCTATACCGAGCCTTTTTGCTCTCAGCTTAAGCTGACCGCCCGATTCTTCGCCTGAAATATATAGAACGTTTCTCTTTTTTTCGGCACAGTCGATATTTCCGAGAGCATCAGATATCTGCATGAGAAGAGTTGATTTGCCTATGCCGGGTTCACCTGAAAGAAGAACCACGGAGCCGTGGACCAGCCCGCCGCCGAGGACTCTGTCAAGCTCACCAAGACCGGTTTCCGAGCGCATATAAGAGGGAAGAGTAAGTTCTTCAAATTTTTGAGTGTGGTTTGTGCCGCCGCCGTTCATTGATATTCTTTTTGGAGCGACTGATTTCGTTTCGCTTTCCACCACATCCTCAACGAAAGAATTCCAAGCACCGCAGGACGTGCATTTTCCCATCCATTTTGGGCTTGTATATTCACATTCCGAGCATATATAAACCGTTTTTACACCTTTCATATTTTTCTCCAAAATAACTTTTTATTTAGTATAACATAAATGGAGAAATTTTGCAATACCGATGAAATAACATTTATTTTTGGACTATCGTAAAAAATCAATCGGGTGTCTCGGAATAAACATAGTAGTATTTTGCATTGTATTCTCCTTCATCTTTATCATAGACCACCTCGCTCCTGTTTTTATATAAAAACTGCGTAATGGCATATGCATCTATCCAGATTTGATTATATCCGTCCTTTTGTTCCGGTGAGAAAATAAGCTCGATCCCAAAATGCAGATGCGGGGTGTCGATATTGTTAGTATTTTCCTTTGTACTATATCCCGTCATACCCAGATAACCGATGACCTCGCCCGCATTTATTATTTTTCCTTCGAAAATGTCGTTATATGGGTGATCCTTTCTCAGATGAGCATAGTAATAATATCTAAGACCGTCAAAGCTTCGGATTCCTATTCTCCAGCCTCCGTACTGATTCCATCCTATGGCTTCAACTCTTCCGCTTTCAATGGCGATTATCGGGGTGCCGACGCTTCCGAGCATGTCGTGACCAAGATGTGAGCGTTTATAGCCATATGAACGCGAAGCACCAAAATCATCAAAATCCCTGTAATAGTACCCTGCGGCAATGGGAGAAAAAACACGAAGCCCATATCCGCTTTCTTTTTCTCCGTTTTCATAAATTTTCGTATAATCCCCCACAAAGCTGCAAAGAAGGGCATTGTATGCCGAAAGATAGTAGTTATAAAGTTTGTTTTCGCTCATTTTTTCGGAAAGTGAAAAAATGTCATTCCCGATATCCGTAAGGGTGCCTTTTTTATATTTTTGAAAGTTGCCGTAATTTTTTGCAGCAAGATATGCAAGTGAACGGTAGATGGGAATATGCATTTCTGTTCCGTGAGTGGCGATATCAAGGGCAAGAGCCTCGTCAAGTGCCGATTTTGGGACAGAAAATTCTACCCATTTGATGTGATCTGCACTCGCAGGAAGAATTGTATTCTCTGCTTTTTCTATCATCTGATTTCCGAAAAACAGGGAAATTATAATAATAAACAAAACAAGCACGGAATAAATTGTTTTTTTCATTTATAATGCACCCCTAAAAAATAAATATACGAAAAAATGTGAATATTCGGAAAAAATATTCATTTTATGATTGACTTTTTACTAAAAATAATATAAAATAAATAATAGTTATTTTGAAAGGACAAATTGGACATGGCAGTAAGAATTTCAAGAAGAGAAGCTCGAGAATATATAATCGGGCTAATATACGAAACGGAATTTCGCGCAGACGAGGATAAGGCGATGATTTTTGAAAGCTCCTCAGAAGCTCGCCAGATACCAAAAGACAATTTTATAAAAGAAGTATACTTTGCAGTTTGCGAAAAGAGGAAAGAGATTGATGCTCTTATCGCAAAACATTCGTTGGGATGGAAGACTGAAAGACTTACAAGAGTTTCAAGGGCTATATTGCGCCTTGCGGTATACGAGCTTGCATTTGCCGACGATATTCCTTCGAGAGTCTCCATCAATGAGGCTGTTGAGCTTACCAAAAAGTTCGATGATGAAAAAGCAAAGGCATTTATTAACGGCATACTCAACGCAGTTAAAAACGATGTTGGTGAAAAGGAATGACAGAAAAAGATGTTTGCTTTGTGGGTATAGACACAAGCAATTATACGACATCTGTTGCCATTGCAGACCGAGAGGGAAAAATAATCGCAAATCTTAAGCAGCTTCTTCCCGTAAAGCAAGGGGAGAGAGGGTTGAGACAGAGCGATGCGGTCTTTGCGCATATTAAAAATCTACCGCCTTTGCTTTCTGAAGCAGGCAATGTTCTTTCGGACAAAAGAATAATTGCGATAGGCTATTCAGCAAAGCCGAGAGACGCCGAGGAGTCATATATGCCTTGCTTTCTCGTCGGTAGGAACGTTGCATATTCCATGGCTGCGGCAACGGGTGCACCTATTTATAATTTTTCCCATCAGAGCAATCATATCATGGCAGCACTCTATTCCTCGGCGGGGCTTGATCTGCTGAACGGAGGAACGTTTGCCGCTTTTCATATTTCGGGAGGAACTACCGAGCTGCTTCTTGTAAAGCCTTTTGAGGCTTCGTTTTCGGTGGAACTCGTAGGCGGAACGGAGGACCTTAATTTCGGTCAGGTCATTGACAGAGCAGGCGTCAGCATGGGGCTTGATTTTCCTTGCGGCAGAGAGATGGAAGCCCTTGCGCTCAAAAATGATAAAAAGATACCCAAATTCAAGATTTCCGTAAAAGGGCTTTCATGCAATGCTTCGGGAATGGAGAATCAGGCAGAGAAGCTCTACCGTGAGACAGGAGATAAAGCCCTTGTCAGTGCGGCTGTCTTTGATTTCGTGGGCAGAACGCTTGTATTTCTTACAAAAAATCTAATCGAGAAATTCGGAGATATACCCGTTATCTATTCGGGAGGTGTGATGAGCAATTCCATATTAAATAATATGCTTGCGGTGAGAAAAAATTCATTTTTTGCCGAGCCTTCTTTTTCATCCGATAATGCGGCGGGTACAGCACTGCTTGCCAGAAAAAAATATCTTTCCGAAAGGGCAGATAAAAATGGATCCATATAAAAAAATCATAGTGACGGTCGCTCAGCTCAACGGATATGCAAGGACTCTGCTTGAAGACAACGAGCTTCTTTCGGATATATATGTCAGGGGAGAACTGTCAAATTTCAAAATATATTCATCTGGTCATCTTTATTTTTCGCTGAAGGACGAAAAAGCTGCGATTGCGGGTGTTATGTGGCGTTCCTATGCAGCAAAGCTTCCCTTTGTACCAAAGGACGGTCTTAAGGTAGTTGCCCACGGAAGGATTTCTCTTTATGAGGATTCGGGCAGATATCAGATGATAGTTGATGATCTTCAGCCCGACGGAATAGGCTCTCTTTATTATGCCTATGAACAGCTAAAGCAAAAACTCGGCGGGGAAGGACTTTTTGATGAGAAGCACAAAAAGCCACTGAAGGAATTTCCCATGAGGATTGGTATAATAACCTCACCCACAGGTGCTGCCATAAGGGATATGACAAGGATTCTGAGCAGAAGATTTCCCCTTGCGGAAATGGTGCTTTATCCCTCTCTTGTGCAGGGAGCGGGTGCGGCTGCGCAGCTCGCCTCGGGAATCCGGTATTTTAACGAGAAAAAGAACGTTGATGTTATAATCATTGGTCGAGGTGGCGGCTCGATCGAGGATCTCTGGGAATTTAATAATGAGACACTTGCAAGAGAGATATTTGCATCGGTGATACCTGTCATCTCAGCTGTAGGACACGAAAGTGATTTTACGATATGCGATTTTGTGGCAGACGTGAGAGCATCGACACCCTCTGCCGCCGCAGAGCTTGCGGTTCCCGAGCAGGCAGAGCTTTATATGAGACTTGAAAACGCTAAAAAGAAGCTTGCCCTTATTGCTTCCTCACTTGTTGAAGGTAAAAGAAAAAGGCTGACGGTGCTTTCTTCATCTCCCTTTTTACATTCACCTATGAATTTTATCGACGCAAAGAGAATGAAGGTAACTCAGCTTCTTGATAGGATCGAAGGCAATTTTGCCAGAATATTTGAGAAAAAAAGGTCGCTTTATAAAGAAAAGGTTACGGCACTTGAAGCTCTGAGTCCCCTTGCTGTTCTTTCGAGAGGCTATGTAGTCAGCTATGACAGCGAAGGAAGGATTTTAAAATCGGTGAATGGCATGAAAAAAGGAGATGGCATCCGAAACGTCCTTTATGACGGCGAAATCATAGCAACCGTTACGGAAATAAAAAAAGAGGAAAAATAAATGGCTGAAAACAAACAGAATTTTGAAAAATCAATGCTTCGTCTTGAGGAGATCGTAAAAAGTCTTGAAAACGGAAGTGCAGATCTTGATAGTTCCCTTGCTCTTTATGAGGAGGGGATAGGTCTCGTACGCACTTGCGGCGGTATGCTTGACGAAGCGGAAAAAAAGATAAAGATATTGCAAAAGGACGAGAGTGGCGAACTTATAGAAAAGGATTTTAATGCAGAAGATGAATAATAGATTTAACGGGCTTTTTTCTTCGATGCAAAAGACGGCTTCTCTTATCGAAAAATACCTCATAAACACTTTTGGCGAAGAAGATAAGGATATAAAGATCGTCGAGGATGCGATGAAATACAGTCTTTTTGCGGGCGGCAAGCGCATAAGACCTTATCTTGTGTTGGAGATATGCAAGCTTTTCGGCGGAGAAGAAAAAAGTGCTTTGCCATTTGCGGCAGCACTCGAAATGATCCATACATTTTCGCTTATTCATGATGATCTTCCGATGATGGATGATGATTTACTGCGCCGAGGAAAGCCCACGAACCACGTGGTTTTCGGTGAAGCTACTGCGCTTCTTGCGGGGGACGCCCTTGCGCTTAAAGCATTTGGTGTTGCAGCTTCAAATCTCAATATTTTTCCCGAATTTTCTCTTCTTGCGGTAAAAGCGTTATCCGATGCCGCAGCAGAACGGGGAATGGTTGGCGGACAGATAATGGATATGAATGGCGAGAAAGCAAGTCTGGGTTTCGATGAATTAAAAAAACTTCATGCCCTAAAAACAGGCACACTTATTGAGGCTTCGGCAAAACTCGGAGCATATGCCGCCTGTATTTCGGATGGTGACGAGAGAATGAATGACGCTCTTTGCTATGCGAGGGATATTGGACTTGCCTTTCAGATAAGGGACGATATCCTTGATGTCACAGGTAATCAGGAGCTTCTCGGAAAACCCATTGGAAGTGATTCTGAAAATTTCAAGAGTACTTTTCTTACTCATATGAGTATAGATGAGGCGGAAAATTATGCTTTTTCTTTAACAGAGGATGCAAAAAATGCAATTTCCGGATATGAAGGCTCGGAAAATCTTTTGGCACTTGCAGATTATCTGCTGATAAGAGAATCGTAATGCGTGTGGATATTTATCTTGCACAGAATGGCTATGTTAAAAGCAGAAGTAGTGCAAAGGAGCTTATTGAAAAAGGCAAGATTACCATTGACGGCAGGCTTTTGAAAAAGTCTTCGGAGACTGTAGATGAAGCCATCGAACACACGGTTGAGGTCGTAAAAGAAAAATACGTTTGCCGCGGTGCTTTGAAGCTCGAAGGTGCTATTGATAAATTTGGAATAACACCTGAAGGTTTTGTTTGTATAGATATCGGAGCATCAACGGGGGGATTTACCGATCTGCTTCTCAAAAGAGGAGCAACAAAGGTGGTTGCACTTGATTCGGGTCACGGACAGCTTGATCCTTCGCTTTTAGACGACGAAAGAGTTGTGAATATTGAGGGATACAACGCAAGAAATTTGAATAAAAATGATTTTTCCGATGACTTTGATATGGCTGTGATGGATGTTTCATTTATTTCGCAGACATATATACATCGGGGGATTTCCGAAGTCCTTTCGCATAATGGAATACTTATCTCTCTTATAAAGCCCCAATTTGAAGCTGGCAGAGCTGCAGTGGGAAAAGGTGGAATAGTCAAGAAAAAGGAAGATAGGGAGACCGCAATCACAAAGGTTATCGAGAGTGCGGAGATATACGGACTTTTTTGCCGTGATATTATGCGCTCACCTATTGACGGAGGGGACGGAAATATAGAATATCTTGCGGTTTTTACGAGAAATGCAAGTGATAAGACGGTCGACAGAGCAAAAATCCATGCTCTTATAAAAAACGAAGAGAGAGGTTAGGATGAACTTAAAAAAGATAGGACTTGTTACCAATTTCAATATAAAAGAGAAATTAGATGCAGCGGCAAGGGTTTGCGAAATTCTTATAAAATATCCCTGCGAGCTTTATGCAAGCGAGTTTATGATGGAAAAAGTCAAGCGAAACGAGGCTCTGGAATCAAGGCTTAATTTTATACCGAATTCGTCACTGTATCGAGAAATGGATGTTATTATCGTTCTTGGCGGCGACGGCTCAATACTTTCTGCCGCAAGATATTGCCTATCTTCAGAAATTCCGATTTTGGGAATAAATCTTGGCAGACTCGGCTATATGGCGGAGATGGAAGCGGATGAGATAGATATGCTCTCAAAGCTTTTTGATGGTGATTACATGATAGAGGAAAGGTCAATGCTAGACGTTTCTGTTTACAGAAAAGGCAAGCAGCTTGTAAATCGTGCCTCTGCACTGAATGATGCCGTCATTTCAAACGGATCTATTGCGAGAATGGTCGATCTTGAGCTTTCGGAGAGGGACACTGTCGTAACGTCATACAGTGCCGACGGTCTTATATTTTCAACACCAACGGGTTCAACGGCATATTCAATGTCGGCGGGAGGTCCCGTTATTGATCCCAAGATGAAATGTATATGCGTAACGCCCATCTGCTCGCATAATCTTGCTGCAAGACCGATAGTTTTTTCGGATGATGCCGTGCTTTCGGTGCGTAATATATGCGAGAGGGAAAAGAATCTATATCTAACTCTTGACGGAAGGGTCAATTTTGAGATATATAAAGGAGATACCGTAAGGATAAAGCGTTCAGAATCGGTTGCAAAGCTGATAAAGCTAAAGGAACGGGGATTCTATAATACGCTTCATTCTAAAATGCACATATGACAATAATCGAAAGGAAATATTAAAATGAAATCTGCAAGACAGGAAAAAATTCTGGAGATCATCGTAAGAAACGAGATCGAAACACAGGATGAGCTTATCGAAAAGCTGAAGGTAGAGGGTTTTGATGTTACTCAAGCAACAGCCTCGAGAGATATCAAGGAGCTTAAGCTTACGAAAACGCAGACAAATAAGGGTAAATACCGTTATGTTCGCCCCATCACCGGAGAAAATGTAAACGGTGCCGATTTCAATGCTGCTTTTGCTGCATCCATCATAAGCGTTGAGGTGGGTGAAAATATAGTTGTTGTCAGAACCTACCCCGGAATGGCTAATGCCGTTGCCATCGGCATCGACAATATCAGACACTCGGATATCCTCGGAAGCGTTGCGGGAGACGATACCATTCTTATCGTAACGAGAGCCAAGGATATTGCAAACGGAATTTGCGATCAAGTAAAAACGATAATGCGTGTGATTTAAGGAGCAAAAATGCTTTCTTCACTTCATATAGAAAATATTGCAGTTATAAAAAGCCTCGATATTGATCTATCAGGAGGGCTTACCGTACTTACCGGCGAGACCGGAGCGGGAAAATCAATAATTATTGACAGCATAAATATGCTGATGGGCAACAAGATACCGCGCGAGCTTATACGAACCGGAGAAAAAAAGGCGACCGTATGCGGTGTTTTCGACAATCTTTCGTCTGCTGCTCTTGAAAAGCTTTACTCCCTTGGGCTTGATGCAGGCGAGGACGGCTCAATTATGCTTCAGAAGAGTATAACGGATGATGGAAAGTCAACGGTAAAGCTGAATGGAAGAACGATAACAGCCGCCATACAAAAGGAGCTGGCAACCTTCCTTATCAATATTCACGGACAGAATGACAGCATGCTTTTTCTGACGAAATCAAGCCATATCTCGCTTCTAGATTCCTTTGCCGAGAACGAAGATGCCCTTGAAGATTATAAGACCTGCTATGCTGAATACACCGAAATTCTTGAAAAGCTTAAAAATCTTGAGAGCGGGGACAAGGAAAAGAACCGCCTTATGGAAATTTATCGTTTTCAGATAGATGAGATCGACGCTCTGCGCTTAAAGGATGGGGAGGAAGAGGCTCTTGAGGCAGAATGTGCGAGGCTTCGTAATCTTGAAAAGATTCTGAAACAGACATCTTTTGTTTACCGAGTTCTTCATTCAAGCGAAAAGCGCGCATCGGTAACATACCTTCTTGACAGAGCAGCGCAATCAATTCTTTCTATTTCAGACGTTATTCCGGAAGCTGCTGAGCTTGCGGAAAAGCTGAAAAGTTATAGATATGAGATTGAGGACATTGCACTGACTGTTGAGGGCTTTTCATCGGACGGCTTTGACGGGGATCCTACCGCAAGGCTCAATAAAATCGAAGGAAGACTCGATGCTATTGGAAAGCTGAAAAGGAAATATGGCTCGACAATTTCCGAAATTCTTTCATTCAGAAATGAGACCATTGAAAAACTCGATATGATAGAGCAATCTGATGATAAGATAGCGGAATATAAAGAAAAACTTTCAGCTATAAAGTCCGAAATGACAAAAAAGGCTGAGATTTTGCGGAAAACAAGGCAAAGTGCGGCAGAGGTGCTTTGCGGAAGAATAATGGACGTGCTGGTTTTCCTTGATATGCCCAAAGTGCGTTTTGACATTAGCATAGTTCCCACAGAGCCGAGAGCAAACGGCTTCGACGACGTTGAATTTCTCGTTGCCACAAACGTGGGCGAGCCGTTGAAGCCCATGATAAAGATTGCATCGGGTGGAGAGCTTTCGAGAATCATGCTTGCAATGAAAAGTGTGCTTGCCGATAAGGATTCGATAGATACGCTCATTTTTGACGAGATAGACACGGGAATCTCAGGCGGAACATCAAGAAAAGTCGGAATAAAGCTAAAAATCATTTCAAAGGGAATACAGGTCATCTGCGTTACACACAGCGCACAGATATCGACCCTTGCCGATAACCATTTTAAGATAGTTAAAACAGAAAACAACGGCAGAGCTTTTACCAGGCTTGATCTTCTGGACAGCAAAGGAAGAATCGAGGAAAATGCAAGGATATTAGGTGGAATAGAGGTAACCGAGATCCAGAGAAAGGCTGCTTTTGAAATGTTAAAAGAAGGGGAAACTCTTGCATGATTAAGAACAAGACAAACGCAATGCGTATTCTGTGTGCCGCAGGGATAAAATATGAAACGATGGAATATGTCCCCGATGAAAGAGACCTTACGGGAACGCACGTTGCCGCACAGATAGGACTTGCGCCCGAAATGGTATTCAAGACACTTGTGGCACACGGAGACAAGACGGGATATATCGTATTTTGTATCCCTTCATGCAGAGAAATAGACCTGAAAAAAGCAGCATCGGCTACGGGAAATAAGAAGATAGAGATGGTTCATGTCAAGGATCTTCTTGTACTTACGGGATATGTGAGAGGTGCTTGCTCTCCCGTGGGGATGAAAAAGAAATTTCCAACCTATATTGATAAAAGTGCTGAAAATTTTGAAAAAATAACCGTAAGTGGCGGCATTAAAGGCGTACAGCTGCTTCTTAGCCCCCGTGATCTTGTGCCTTTTGTAGAAGGTAAAATTTGCGAGGTTACAAGAGATGTTTGATTTCGTTTCTTAAGCCCAAATATACGAGACGGCTTAAACTACACCAATGTTTCAGCCATCGGAACCGCTTGTTTTTGGCTATGATTTTTCTCATTTTTTTCGAAATAGGCAGAAAAAATAAAAAGTACTTGAAAAATTTGAAATAAAGTAGTATAATGATTCGTTGTTATAAAAAGTGAAAAATATCGTTTTGAAAGGACAAATATGCTTAAACTTAAAAATATACTTGCGGAAAAGCTTCTTTGCGGTATAAATACCATCAATTCCGAATCGGGTCTTGATTCGAAGACAGTTTCCAATATGCTTGAATATCCCCCTGATGCGGCAATGGGTGATCTTGCGCTTCCTTGCTTTAAGCTCAGTAAATCTCTTCGCCGTTCTCCCGTTCAGATTGCGGAGACACTAGCTTCTTCGCTTTCTTGTGAGCTTCTCTCAAAAGTTGAGGCTGTAAACGGCTATCTCAATATGTATATTGGTGATGAGTTTTATTCCGAGTGTATTAAGGCTGCTATTAACAAGGGAGAAAAATACGGAGCACCCGATTTTGGCGTCGGAAAGACGGTGGTTCTCGACTATTCTTCTCCAAATGTTGCAAAGCCATTTCATATCGGTCATCTTGGAACTACAGTCATCGGTCATTCCCTTAAAAAACTACATGAATTTGCGGGATATGACTGCGTTGGAATCAATTATCTCGGCGACTGGGGTACACAGTTTGGAAAGCTAATCACAGCTTACCGCAAATGGGGAAGCCGTGACGAGGTTGAAGAGGGCGGAGTAGACAAGCTGGTTGAGCTTTACGTAAGATTCCATAACGAGGTAGAGAATGATAATACTCTTGAGGATGAAGCGAGAGCAGAATTTACAAAGCTGGAGCGGGGCGATGCAGAAAATCTCGCTCTTTGGCGCTGGTTCGTTGATGTTAGCCTTGCAGAATACAAGCAAACATATAAACTTCTTGATATAGAATTTGACAGCTACAAGGGAGAAAGCTTCTATACAGATAAGATGCCCGCTCAGGTGCAAAAGCTTCGTGATTTGGGGCTTCTTAAAATCGACGACGGTGCTTCCATCGTTGATCTCGGGGAATATAATATGCCTCCTTGCCTTATTTTAAAGCGTGATGGCTCAACTCTTTATCCTACCAGAGACATTGCGGCGGCGGTTTACAGGAAGAATGAGTATAAATTCGATAAAGCGATATATGTCACATCGGCAGGTCAGAGCCTCCACTTCGCACAGTGGTTCAAGGTGGTTGAGCTTATGGGATATGATTGGCATGATCAGCTGGTTCATGTTCCCTACGGTACTGTTTCTATCAACGGAGCAAAGCTTGCAACACGAACCGGTAATGTTATCCTACTCCGAGACCTTTTTGCACAGGCTATCGAAAAGGTAACTGATGTAATTGACGAGAAGAATCCCAACCTCGAAAACAAAAAACAGGTTGCCGAGGATGTTGGTGTGGGTGCGATGATTTTCTATTATCTTTCCAACAACAGGATGCGTGATATCAACTTTATAATGGAGGACGCCCTCAGCTTTGACGGAAATACAGGACCTTATGTTCAGTACACATACGCAAGAACTTGCTCTATTCTCCAAAAGAGCGAGCTTACCGGTGGCGAGAACAAGATAACCGCCCCCGAGGAGAGAACTCTGATTTCCGTTCTTTCAAAATTTGAGGAAAAGGTCATAGATGCTATCGAGGAATATGAACCTTCCATTATAACCAGATATATCCTCGATGTTGCGGTTGCATTCAATCAGTTTTATCATAATTGTCAGATACTCTCGGCAGAGGATGAAGCGGTCCGTGCAACGAGAATAAGGATAACCAAGGCTGCAAATACCGTACTTGGAAATGCCTTCTCGCTTATTTGTCTAAAGAAAACAGAAAAAATATAAGAGGTAATAAAGATGTCAGGACATAGCAAATGGAATAATATCAAGCACAAAAAGGAAAAGACCGACGCTCAAAAGGCAAAAATATTTACAAAGATCGGCAAGGAAATGATCATAGCAATCAAGGCAGGCGGTCCCGACCCGGCTTCAAACTCCAAACTCCGTGATCTTATCGCAAAGGCAAAGGCAAACAATGTTCCCAACGACAATATTGAAAGAACTATCAAGAAGGCGGCTGGTCAGACAGATGTTGATTACGAAGAGCTTCGCTATGAGGGCTACGGTCCTGCCGGCGTTGCCGTTATCGTAAATACAACTACCGATAACAGAAACAGAACTGCTTCCGAGGTTCGTCATTATTTTGATAAATTCGGAGGAAATCTCGGTCAGACAGGCTGTGTAAGCTATATGTTTGAAGAAAAAGGCGTTATCATAATCATGCGTGAGGATGTTGACGAGGATGTCCTTATGGAAGCGGCTCTTGAGGCTGGAGCATCGGATTTTGCGGCAGAAGAAGATGTTTTCGAGATCTATACCGAACCCGATGATCTAAGTGCTGTCCGTGAGGCTCTTGAAGGTGCCGGATATACAATCGAGAGTGCTGAGGAGAGCATGATTCCTTCCAATTACGTTACTCTTGATAATGAGGAAGATATCAAAAAGATGAATCTTCTTCTTGAGCATCTTGAGGATAACGATGATGTTCAAGAGGTCTTCCATAACTGCGAAAACTGCGATTGATAAATTGATAAAAACGGGCTGAAATTACAGTCCGTTTTTTTCATATCAGCATATAATATAAGATTTTCATCGCAAAGTTTGACGTTTAATAAATATGGTAAAACCAAAAGCCTCCAACCGGAGGGGCAAGTGTCGGCGACGGCTTATGGATGAGGTGGAAAAAATGCGATTGTTTTCTCAATCTATACCTCACCAATGGCGCAACTCTACTTAATGAGAAGCCTCTGTAAGGTTTGTAGCTAAATCTTATATTCCTTATATGAAAGACAAAAGATAATAAATTTTTATTAACAGTTATAGGACGATATTAATAAATAATTAACGCTATGTAAAAAGATAAATATATTTGCGAATTGCTTGACAAAATATTTAAAATGTGATAATATTTGAGTATAGTGGGGAAGAATGGTTTATTGAGCCACTATTTGTCTAATAAATAATTAAAAGCAATATAAACGGAGGTAAAAAACATGGACGGAAATGTAAATTCCGCTAACCTGACAAAGAAGGATGTCAGAGCAACAACGGCCGAAAAGCTGAAGGGTATGCTTCGAGATATCGACTCTTCTTCTGCGTCAGGTGCAAAGAACGGTTTTTGCGCTCGCTCCCGTATCGAAAGCCTTTTTGATGCAGGGACATTTGTTGAAATGGGGGCGTATGTTCGCCGTAAAAATAATGAAAATGAATTTGAGGGCGTTATCTGCGGTTACGGAGCAGTAAACGGCAAGCTTGCATTTGCTTTCTCTCAGGACTCTTCCAGAATGAAAGGAGCTTTTGATGAGATGCACGCAAAGAAGATCGCTTCCGTTTACAGTGCAGCAATCAAAAACGGCGCACCCGTTATCGGTATCTTCGATAGCTGTGGAGCGGTAGTCTATGACGGTGTTTCCGCTCTTGCGGGATACGGACTTCTTATGAAGTGCGTTTCCGATGCTTCAGGAGTTATTCCCCAAATTGCTGTTATTCCCGGCGTTTGTGCGGGAAGTGCTGCAACTGTGGCTGCTATGTTCGATCTGCTTGTAACGGTTAAGGATAAGACGAGCCTTTATGTAAATTCTCCTTTCCTTCTCGGTGACAAGACTGCTACTGCAGAATATGCGGCGGAAAACGGAATGTCCGCATTCACTGCGGCAGAGGAGGCGGAGGCTTACGGCTTCGTACGCCGACTTATTGATACACTTCCTTCAAATAACGCTGAGGGCATTGTTGAAATTGCATCAAATGATGACCTTAACCGCAAGGTCGATATTTCGAGCATTATTTTAACGAAGAACTACGATATTAAGGATGTTCTGGGTCTTGTAGGAGATGGATGTAAGTTCACAGAGCTTTATGCAGAGTACGCTCCCGAGATCGTTGTGGGATTTACTTCATTTGCAAATATTTTAACAGGAGTTGTGGCAAATCAGCCTAAGGTCGATAACGGTAATCTTACTGCAAAAGCGGCAAGAAAGGCTGCCAAGTTCATTTCCATGTGCGATTCATTCGGAATACCCGTTGTTACACTGGTTGACTGTGCAGGACTTGATATTTCAGAGGCAAGTGCAAACGTTCCTTACGCAAGCGAGCTTGCAAGGCTTGCACTGGCTTATACATCCTCCGAAATAGCAAAGGTAACAGTGGTTCTTGGAAAGGCTTACGGCGCAGCATATACACTTATGGGATCAAAGAGCATCGGTGCAGATATCGCTTTTGCTCTTAATAGCTCCGCTATCAGCGTTCTTCCTCCCGACAGTGCTGTTGCATTCCTCTGGAATGACAGAGTTGGCGGAAACGATCCCAAGGGTGCAAGAGAAGAACTTGAGGCACAGTGGAAGGAAATGTGCGCTTCTCCCGTTGATGCAGCAGAGAAGGGCGAGATTGATGATATAATCGTCGACGAAGAGCTTCGTCAGAGGATTTGTGCTTCTGTTTCAATGCTGGCATCGAAATCGGAAATATACCCTGACAGACGTCATGTTGTATTTCCTCTGTAATTTAGGAGGGATGATATGAGAAATCTCTTGCTTTCTGCAGGCGAGTTTTTGACAAGAGTTGTCGACGGTGTTGTTGAATCCGAGCAGATCACAACAAGTATGGAGCTTTCCGACAGAATTGCATATGCTCTGCAAAGAACATTGATAGGACTTATCATTGTTTTCGGAGTTCTTGCGATAATATGGATTATTCTTTCACTTTTTAAGTTTATCTTTAACAAAGACGTAAAGCCAAAGTCTGAAGTGAAGAAGGCAGAAGCTCCTGCAGTGCCGGTCGTTACAGCTCCTGTAGTGACGGCACAGAACAATGATGCTGTTGTTGCGGCAATCGTTGCGGCAATCTCTGCTATGAGAAATGAACAGGGAATCACAGACGGTTTTCGTGTTGTATCTTTTAAGCGAGGCACAAATAAGCCTTGGAATATTAAATAATCAAAGGGGTATAGAAAAATGAAAAAATATAACGTAACAGTAAATGGCGTTCTTTATGAGGTAGAGGTCGAAGAGGTTGGCGGCGCATATTCCGCACCCGTAGCAGCAGCTCCCGCAGCTCCCGTGGCAGCACCAGCGCCCGCAGCAGCTCCTGCAGCTCCTGTCGCTGCACCTGCAGCACCCGCAGCAGCCGGCGCAAATGCAATCAAAGCTCCTATGCAGGGTAATATCATGAAGGTAAATGTACAGCCCGGAAGCGCAGTTAAGAAGGGCGACGTTCTTCTCGTTCTTGAGGCTATGAAGATGGAAAACGATATCAAGGCTCCTGAGGACGGAACAGTTGCTTCTGTAAACGTTAAATCCGGCGATACCGTTGCGACCGACGATGTTCTTCTTACTATGAACTGATCATCACCAAAAAATCTTTAGAAAGGTGATGACTAAATGAACGAAATAATTTCCAGCATTGCCAACTTTATGGGATCAACGGGCATAGCAAGACTTGTGGCAGAGCCGGATTTTTATAAGACGCTTATAATGATTGTTATTTCATTTGTGCTTTGCTATCTTGCTATTGTAAAGGGCTTTGAGCCTTTGCTCCTTCTCCCGATTGCCGTAGGTATGCTTCTCACTAATCTTCCCGGTGCGAATATGTTTAATTTGGATTTCTTTGTTAGCGATGATCCGAATTTTGTATTCAGCGTTACAGAAGTTCTTCAAAAAGGCGGACTGCTTGACTTGCTTTATTTGGGCGTTAAGCTTGGTGTTTATCCGTCACTCATTTTTATGGGTATCGGAGCAATGACAGACTTTTCTCCTCTTATTGCGAATCCCAAGAGCCTTATTATTGGTGCCGGAGCGCAGCTTGGTGTTTTCGTGGCTTTTGCAGGTGCGATAATATCCGGACAGTTTGACCAGCTTGCCGCTGCCGCTATCGGTATTATCGGCGGTGCAGATGGTCCTACGGCTATTCTTGTAACAAAGACGCTTGCTCCTCAACTTCTCAGCGGTATTGCTATTGCCGCATATAGCTATATGGCACTTATTCCTCTCATTCAGCCTCCATTTATGAGAATGCTGACAACTGAGAAGGAAAGAAAGATCAAGATGACAACTCTTCGTACGGTTTCAAAGACTGAGAAGATAATCTTCCCAATCGCAGTTACCGCAGTTGTTTGTCTCCTTGTTCCTGATGCAGCACCGCTTGTTGGATGCCTCATGTTTGGTAACCTTCTCAATGTTTGCGGTGTTACAGACCGTCTCTCAAAGACTGCTCAGAATGAGCTTATGAATATTGTAACCATTTTCCTTGGTGTAACAGTTGGTGCTACAGCAAAAGCAGATAATTTCCTCAGCTCTAAAACATTGCTTATTATCGCTCTCGGTCTTGTTGCATTCGCAGTTTCCACCATCGGCGGTCTTCTTACTGCAAAGGTTATGTGCTTCCTCACAAAGGGACAGATCAATCCTCTTATCGGTTCTGCGGGCGTTTCTGCAGTTCCTATGGCGGCACGTGTTTCCAACCTTGAGGGACAGAAGGCAGACCCCAGCAACTTCCTTCTCATGCACGCTATGGGACCGAACGTTGCGGGAGTTATCGGCTCTGCTGTTTCCGCAGGCGTGTTCCTGACATGGTACACGGGATTAGGTCTTTAATTTGATCGGTACATAATTAAATATAGGAGTTTAAAATGGGAAAAGTAAAAATTACAGAAACTGTCCTTCGTGACTCTCATCAGTCGCTTATCGCAACAAGAATGACGACGGAGGAGATGCTCCCCATCCTCGGACAGCTTGATAAGATTGGTTATCATTCACTTGAAGCATGGGGAGGTGCAACCTTTGATGCTTGTCTCCGTTTCCTTAATGAGGATCCTTGGCAGAGGCTTCGCACTATTCGCGACAATGTGAAAAATACAAAGCTTCAGATGCTCTTCAGAGGGCAGAATATTCTGGGCTACCGTCACTATTCCGACGATGTTGTTGAGTATTTTGTTCAGAAATCTATCGCAAACGGCATTGATATTCTCAGAATTTTTGACGCTCTCAATGACCCCAGAAACCTTAAAACAGCTATTGACGCAACAAAGAAGGAAGGCGGTCACGTTCAGGCGGCTGTAAGTTATACAACAGACCCCAAGGAAGCAACGGTTAAGTTCTATACTCTCGACTACTACGCAAAATATGCAAAGCAACTTGAGGAAATGGGTGCAGATTCTATTTGTATCAAGGATATGGCAGGTTTGCTTCTTCCTTACGATGCTTATGATCTTGTAAAGGCTCTTAAGGAGACTGTTAAGATCCCGATCCAGCTCCATACGCATTATACAGCGGGTGTTGCTTCGATGACAGCCGTTAAGGCTATCGAGGCAGGGGTTGATATCGTGGATACGGCTATCTCTCCCATGGCTCAGGGTACTTCTCAGATGCCGACAGAGTCGCTTGTTGCTTCTCTTGCCGGCACTGAGTTTGATACAGGTCTTGATCTTAACGAGCTTAATGTTGTTACAAAACATTTTACAGCTCTCCGTGAAAAATATCTCGGTGACAGTCTAATGGACCCCAAGGTCATGAAGGTGAATGTAAACGCACTTATCAACCAGGTTCCCGGTGGTATGCTTTCAAACCTCGTTTCTCAGCTCAAGCAGGCTGGAAAGAGCGATATGCTTGATGCAGTTCTTGAGGAGATTCCGAGAGTAAGAGCGGATTCGGGTAATCCTCCTCTTGTAACACCGTCTTCACAGATCGTTGGCACACAAGCTGTTTTCAACGTTCTCTTCGGCGAGCGTTACAAGACGGTTACAAAGGAATTTAAGGCTCTTATCAAGGGTGAATACGGAAGAACTCCCATGGAGCTCGATCCTGCATTTATAAAGAAGATACTCGGCGACGAAGAACGCATAACATACCGCCCCGCAGACGCCTTGAAGCCCGAGCTTGATGAACTTCGCGAAAAATGTGCACAGTATCTTGAGCAGGATGAGGACGTTCTCTCCTATGCACTCTTCGAGCAGGTTGCAGAAAAGTTTTTTGAATACAGAAAGGCTCATAAATACAATATAGACGCAACAAACGCAGATAAGGACCTCGGAGTTCACAGCGTTTGATAATAAAAAGTCAAGGTGAAAATCACCTTGACTTTTTTTAAAGATATGGTTAAACTTGTTGATATAAATGAGATAGCCCTTGACATAGGCGGTAAAAAA
>JAZUPD010000081.1:0-11463 GCA_045604985.1 Eubacteriales bacterium | reverse complement strand
CTTTTTCGACTTTTAAATTATAATTGTGCAAAAAGCAAAAAATGCCAAGATAAATTGCCTTTTTTAAAACGGATATTAGTGAAAAACACACAAAAAGCAAAAAAAATATTGACAAATAGCTCGTTCTATGGTAAAATTATCGGGAACAATATCTTATTTGTGTTTTGACTTTGATATATTTTTGACAAAACACTTGTGCGCTCCCGTGACCTAAATTAATCCGCCCTTTACAGGGAGGGGCAGGGGAGATTTTTTGTGCGTGGGCGCAGGGGTATTAGTTTATAATCTTATCTGCGGGACTTTTGCTTTGTTATTTTAAAAGGCAAAATAGGGCTGGCCCTATTTGGTTTTATCTTCTATATTTCAATAGAAGATAATTCATCCCTTTTGACTTAACGGAGCGAAGCGAAGCCGAAAGATTCAATATTTAGGAGGAAAATATTATGAACAAGAGAATTCTCAGTTTGGTTCTCGCTCTCGTAATGCTTACTCTCTGCTTTGTTGGCTGTAGCAACACAGCTAATAATGGCGACGATACAAATCCTGTTGATACAGGCGATGTTGTAAGCGGTGAGAAGAATGAGAACAAGGTTATCGTCGGTAATACAACAGAGCTTGCAGGCGATTTCCGTTGGCCCGGTTTTGGCGGTAGCTCTGCAGGTGCTGCTGACCAGGATGTAAGCGGTCTTATCACTGGTTATTCCACAATGGAAACAAACCAGGGCGGTGCATATGTTTGGAATGACACCGTTGTTAAGAGTCACACCGAAGAGGAAAATGAAGCAGGCGACCTCGTTGTTACCATTGAGATCAACCCCGGTCTTCTTTTCAGCGACGGAACAGAGGTTAAGGCTGTTAACTATCTCGCATACGTACTTGCATTCAGCTCCCCTGTATCTGTAAATGCAGGTCACACAGGTATGTCAGGCCAGGCTATGGTAGGTTACAAATCCTTCGCAGCTTACTGCGGTGAGGACGTTGCTGTTGCAGAGGACGCAGAGGTTGCTCCTACAAAGGAATTTGCAGGTATCCGTCTTCTCGGCGACTACAGCTTCTCTCTCACAATCAGTGCAGAGGCGGGCTACTATCCTTACTACTTCGCAAATACATACGGTGCAGTTACACCTTATCCCCTTGACCTCGTTCTTGGCGAGGGCGTAGAGGTTAAGGACGACGGTAACGGCGCATACCTCACAGAGGCTTGGTATGCAAAGGGTGCTGATTCTACAGCAGAGGCTCTTACATACGCTAAGTCCGCTCACCTTATGGAAGCTCGTTACGATGTAACAAAGTATGCTTTCTCCGGCCCTTATGTAGTTTCCGAGTGGGACGAGGGTACAAAGGAATGCACACTTACGCTCAACCCCAATTTCGCAGGTAACTTCGAGGGTCAGAAGCCCTCTATCGAGACTATCGTTTATGTAAAGATAGTTTCCGAGACACAGCTCGACCAGTTCAAGAGCGGTGCGGTTGATATCCTTGCAGGTATCACAGGCGGTTCCGATACACAGGCAGCTCTCGCTGTTATTGACGAAAGCAACGGTAAGTTTGCTGAGGTTCACTATCAGAGAGCAGGTTACGGTAAGCTCCAGTTCGAGTGCGACTTCGGTCCCACAATGTTCGAGTCTACCCGTCAGGCTATCGCTTATGTACTTAACACATCCGAGTTCGCTCAGGCGTTCACAGGCGGTTACGGTACGGTTGTTTACGGTCCTTACTCCCCTGACTTTGATATGTGGACAGCAGTTGAGGACACAATCGAGCTCACAGAGTATGCATACTCCGTTGAGAACGCAAAGCAGGCTCTCATTGATGGCGGTTGGATCTACAACTCCAAGGGTGAGGAGTTCGTTGAAGGTCAGACAGGCGTTGACGCTGTTCGTTACAGAAAGCTCACAGCTGAAGAGGCTGAGGTTACAGGCGGCGTAAACAAGACATATGCTTCTGTTGCTAATACAGACGGCGTTGAGTACAAGACTGTTGAAGTAAACGGCGAGTACTATATGCCTCTCGCAATCAACTGGTTCGGTACAACTCCCAACGACGTTACAGATATGCTTGCTGCAAGACTTGTTGGCACAGATGATGTAAACGCTCTCGGTATGGTAGTTCGTAGCGTAACAGGTGATTTCGATAAGCTCCTTGGTGAGATCTATCGTGAAGAGTCCTACGGTTACGGCGGAACACCTACATACGGTATGTTCAACCTTGCAACCGGCTGGAACAGCGCAGTTTATGACTATGCTTATAACTGGTCTCTTGATCCTAATTACTTCGGATATTCTTCCAACAAGCTCTTCGATGCATACGATGTAGCATTCCCCTATGATATGACAGGTGAAAAGCTCTCTTATGCTGACGCTATGGAAGCATCCGGCGGCAAGCTCGGTATGGATTACCTCTCCATGGCAATGGTTTACAATGCAAAGACTGTTGACGAGTACAACGAGTGGTGGGGAGCTTACATCGAGAGATGGAATGAGCTTGTTCCCGACGTTCCGCTTTACTCCAACTACTACTTTGATATTTACAATGCAAAGATCCAGAACTTCGAAACAAGCCCGTTCTGGAGCCCTGTTGACGCTCTCCTTTACTGCACAATCGCAAACGCTCAGTAATTTTTGGAAGAGCTGCTTATAAGTTAGTTTAACTTTTTTAGCAATCCGTTATGGGGGCGGCCTTCGGGCTGTCCCCGTAACTTGCTTTAAAAATTACGCTCCTTTATTAGGTGGTAGGGGCGACCTGTGGGTATGTCCATGGGAAAAAACGACTTGTGACACCCTCGCAGGTCACCCCTACAATGTAGGAATAAAAAATCAATGCCCCGTGGTGTGGGGGCAGGAACGGAGAGTACTTACTATGGGTAAATATATACTGAAAAGATTGGGATATATGCTTGTGGTATTCCTGATCCTCTCTCTCCTTATGTATTTGGTATATGCAATGATCCCTTTTGATAGGGCTAGAGCCGAAGCGGAGAACTGGAAGCAGGTCTATAAGAATGACCCGGTGGGCTTTGAGGCGAAATATCAGGAGTTGCGTAAGGAATTGGGGCTTGACCAAAATGTGTTCGTGAGATACCTTGGCTGGATTGGCGTCGTGCCGATCAACGGCCAATATCAGGGTATCCTTCAGGGCGATATGGGTTATAGCTATGTATATGACAGACCGGTTCAGGATGTTTTGGCAAAGCCCATGAGAAATACCATATTTATAAACATTTTTGCTACTATTTTGGGACTTGGAATAACAATTCCGCTGGGTATATTCTGCGGTGTTAAGCGCGGAAGCAGACGAGATACTGCAGTTCAGGTGGCGACTATCGTTGGATACAGTATTCCCGTGTTCATTTCGGCGATATTGTTTATCTGGATTTTTGCCATAACTCTTGGATGGTTTCCTGTTTCGGGAATGAAGACGCCCGGATCTAATTTCACGGGAATGAAAAAATATCTGGACGAGCTTTATTATATGGCCCTTCCTCTTATCGTTATGACAGCAACTTCACTTGGCGGTATGACACGATATGTGCGTTCCTCTATGATAGAGGCACTGAGCATGGACTGCATCCGTACCGCAAGAGCAAAGGGTCTGCGTGAAAAGATCGTTATTTTCAGCCATGCTTGGAGAAATGCTCTTATTCCAATCATCACACTCGTTGTTGGTTGGTTCCTTAGCATCTTCTCGGGTTCAATTATGATTGAGAATATCTTCGGTCTTAACGGTATGGGTAGAATTTATATCAATTCTCTTACCCAAAAGGACTTTGAGGTCGTTCTTCTTCTCCAGATGTTCTATGTTATCATAGGTCTTATGGGTAACCTTGTAATAGACATTCTCTATGGCTTTGCCGATCCGAGAATAAGAGTAAATAAGTAAAAGGAGGCAATGAAAATGAGTAAAAATAATAATGCCTCCGGCAGAAAGAGTACAGGTCTCGGACAAACTCTTCGCCGTACCTTCCTTGGCGGTCTTTTCGGTGGCTCAAGGGAATATACCGTTGCAGACGAACGCTATGATAGCCCCTCGAAGCTTGCTGTAAAGAGATTTTTCCGCAAACCTCTTGCAACAGGTGCTATTATCGTGCTTGCTTGTATGTTTATTTTCGTTTTTGTAGGTCCTCTTTTTGACCCCGTCGATCTTTCTTATACCGAGGTCTTTCACAAAAATGTTGCTCCTAACATAAATATGATGAAGATCCCCTCGGAAATGAAGAACAATACTGTTTCCATCTCTTCAAGAGGCTCGTTCTCTATTGGTCTTGATGGTGACGGAAATGTTCATATGTGGGGTTACTACTATTCGCTTTCAAGTGATCCTAAGCGTGACGTTATGAAGGTCCCGCAGGAGGTTCAGGACGCAAATATCAAGTTTGCGGCAGCAGGAACAGACCACTGCATCGCTATCGGTGACGACGGTACTATTTACGGCTGGGGTGAATATGATAACGGTCAGTACGGTCTGAACGGTCGTATGACTGATATTTGCAAATATAAGCAGCCTTTGGAGCTTATCGAGGGTAAAATTGATGTTGCAAATGTCAAGCAGCTTGTCTGCGGTAATCAGGTGACGGCAATTCTCATGAATGACGGAACTCTTTACTGCTGGGGCAACGATATGTCCGGTGCTATGAATATGGATTCCGTTTATAAGGAATATTCCAAGAACGGTAAGATATTTAATGAAGTCCACTTTACAAATACCGACCTTTTCGCTATCACAAATGAAGGCGAATTTATCGTTGGTAAAAACAAGCAGTATAACCTTTATAACGGTGTAAATACTATTGAATATATCGGAGAGCGTGATATAGTAGATTTTGCGGTTACGGGCGATAGCCTTGCACTGCTTCTCGATGATGGTGAGATCATTTCGCTTGGAACTATTAAGACTTCTCCTGCCCTTCCGGATGGTGAGAAGATAGCATCCCTTAGTGCAGGTATGCGCCATTTCACTATGCTTACAGAAAGCGGAAAGGTAATTGCTTGGGGTAACGGAAAGCTTGGTCAAACAAAGGTTCCTTCTGCGCTTGACGAGGAAGGTTCGACTGATAAGGTCATTTCCACCGGCTTCCAGAATTATGCCTATAAGGATGGAAAACTTGTTGATACATGGGGACTTAAGGGATACCTTATGGGTACGGACGACCTTGGACGCGATGTATTTAACAGAGTTATGAACGGTGGTAAGATGACGATGACCATCGGCGCAGTTGCCGTTATAGTTGCATCTATCATTGGCGTTGTTATGGGATGTATCATGGGTTATTTCGGCGGTTTCGTTGATATGATCCTTATGAGAATAACCGAGATCTTCTCTGCAATCCCCTTCCTGCCCTTTGCGCTCGTGCTTTCTGCGGTGCTTCAGGGCTCGAATTTGAAAGAAGACACTCGAATATTTATTATTATGATAATTCTTGGTCTGCTTTCGTGGACAGGTCTTGCGAAAATGGTTCGCGGACAGGTTCTTGCAGAGCGTGAAAAGGAATTTGTAATCGCCGCAAAATCTATGGGTATTAAGGAAAAGAGAATTGCTTTCAGACATATTTTGCCTAATGTGATTTCTGTTATCCTCGTTTCACTCACACTTGATTTTGCAACCTGTATGCTTACTGAGTCGTCTCTCTCATACCTCGGCTTCGGAGTACAGCTCCCCCGTCCTACATGGGGTAATATCCTTGACGGCTGCCGTGATTCACTTGTAATTCAAAATTATTGGTGGCGTTGGCTCTTCCCGGCAATTTTCCTTTCTCTTGCAGTTATCTGTATCAACATCATCGGAGACTCTCTTCGTGACGTTCTCGATCCCAAATCGGAGGTGGAAAAATAATGCCGTTACTTGAAGTTAAAAATTTGCACACATATTTTAAGACACGAAATGGTACCGTTAAAGCGGTAAATGACGTTTCCTATTCCATCGAGCGCGGAAAGACCCTTGGAATCGTTGGTGAATCCGGCTCGGGAAAAAGCGTTTCCGCAATGAGTATACTCCGTCTGCTTGATGCAAACGGATATATTGCGGGAGGCGAGATAAGCTTCGATGGAAAGGATCTCGGAAGTCTTTCCACCAATGACCTATATCATATAAGAGGTAATAGGATTTCGGTTATCTTCCAGGAGCCTATGACCAGCCTTAACCCTGTTTTCACAGTCAAAAAGCAGCTTTCCGAGCCATTTATCATCCATCAGAAGATGACGAAGAAGCAGGCGGCTGAAAAATGCATCGAAATGCTTCGCGCGGTCCAGATACCGAACCCCGAAGCTGTTGCAAAGCAGTATCCTCACCAGCTTTCGGGCGGTATGCGTCAGAGAGTTATGATTGCAATGGCACTTGCTTGCAAGCCCGATATTCTTATTGCCGATGAGCCTACAACGGCTCTTGACGTTACCATTCAAGCTCAGATCCTTCGCCTTATGAATGATCTTCAGCGTGAAAACGGAACTGCAATCATGTTCATCACACATGATCTTGGAGTTATCAACGAGATGGCAGATGATGTTGTGGTCATGTACTGCGGACAGGTGGTTGAAAGAGCACCTGCAAAGCTCATCTTTGCAGATTGCGAAAAGAGCCATCCTTATACAGAGGGTCTTATGTTCTCAATTCCGAGACTTAATGACGATAGAGCAAAGCTCGATCCTATTCCCGGAGTCGTGCCTCATCCTCTTGATCTCCCTAAGGGCTGTAAATTTGCACCGAGATGCAAATACTGCACTCAGAAATGCATTGAAGAAGAGCCGGCTCTTGAGCAGGTTTCCGAGGACCAGTGGGTAAGATGCTTCTATCCCGAAAAGATCGAAAGGAGAAGTGAAAAACATGCAAAAGCTGTTGTCAATCAAGAATCTTAAAAAATACTTCCCCTTGGCGAAAACAGGGCTCTTTCAAAAGGAGCAACTCTATGTGAAGGCGAATGAGGATATTTCCATTGACATTTTTGAGGGCGAGACCTTCGGACTTGTTGGAGAATCCGGATGCGGAAAATCAACTCTCGGAAGAGTTCTGTTGCAGCTTTATGATCAGACTGCGGGAAGCAGTATGTATTATGGAAGAACTATCGGGCAGGTAGCTCCTGCGTATGTTTTTGATACACTCAAAAATATATCCTCATATATTGCAAAATATCAGAGCGCAGAGGAGAAGGCTCGTCAGCTTACCGAAAAATGTGATAAGCTCGGAGAAAATGCATCCTTCTTTGACCTTCAGGAAAAGAATCTTGCAAATGCGGAGGCAAAGACTGCACTTGATAATGCTGCAAAGATCCTGGGCGGTTTCACCGTAAGGGACACAAAGGCAGGAGCTGATCTTTTGCTTGAACGCTACGGTTATTCGGTAGGAATGGCAAAGCTTCATGAAAAGCTTTCGGATAATAAACTCGAGATCGAACTTCTTGAAAATGACGATAAACCCGATGAGGGACAGAAAAAGCTTGCAAGGCTTAAGGCTGAGAATGATACTTTTGAAGCGAATATAAAAGTCTTTGAGGCTCAGATTGCCGAGTGCGATGAAAGGATCGATTCTCTTAAGGAGAAATATGCATCGGACGAGGAATTTGCAAGGTATGAAGCAATGCTGGACGACGGTATCGACCTTTCGAGACTTAAGGGTGAAGAGATGCGTTTGCTCCGCAAGGATCTTCAAATAATCTTCCAGGACCCTTATTCATCCCTCAATCCCCGTATGACGGTGGGTCAGATAATCGAAGAGGGACTTATTACTCATAAATTCTTCAAGCCCGGCTCGCCTAAGATGCAGGAATACGTATTCAAGGTTATGGAGTCCTGCGGACTTCAGCCCTATATGTATAACCGCTATCCTCACCAGTTCTCGGGCGGTCAGAGACAGAGAATTTGTATTGCGAGGGCACTTGCGGTCAGACCTAAGTTCGTTGTTTGCGATGAGTGCGTTTCTGCACTTGATGTTTCCATTCAATCTCAGATAATAAACCTTCTGCAGGATCTTAAAGATCAGGAAAAGCTGACATATCTCTTTATTTCACATAATCTTTCAGTGGTTCGTTATGTTTCGGACAGAATCGGAGTTATGTATCTGGGAAATATGGTTGAGGTTGCGAACACCGACGATATTTTCGCAGATCCCCGCCATCCATATACAATTGCGCTTCTTAGCTCTATTCCTACAACAGACTCGGATAGCCTTACAAAGGACAGAATACTTCTTGAAGGAAATATTCCAAGTCCTATTAAGCCTCCATCGGGTTGTAAATTCCACACCAGATGTTATATGGCGTGTGATAAATGTAAGAGAGTTCCGCCACAACTCACCGAGGTTGCGCCCGGACACTTTGTTGCTTGTCATTTTCCCGAGCGTAAGATGGATGAGAACGGAAATTATCTTTTCAAGGTAAACAAGTGACTTTAAGGGGGCGATATAATGTTCTTTTTCAGAAAAAGGCTAAAGAAATCTATAAAAGAGGATGAGATCGCTTTCGGTGAAATGATCAAAAAGGAAGAGATCGGCTTTAAAGACGGATTTGCAATGATTGTTTCTGCATTTTTTGTTATCGTACTTCCTTGCCTTTTGATCCTTGTTGGACTTAGCACCCTTGCAATGCTTGTTTTAGGGATGTTTTAATTCAAATTTTAAATATAAAGGACAGAGACGGGGCTCGTCTCTGTCCTTTTGTTAATCAAATAGGCGTTGCACCCGCTTATTTCGACAGAAAATGTTTCTTTATAAAATGGATTTGAACAGAAAAAAGTATTGACAAATCTTTCATTATCGTGTATAATATTCCTACACTAAAATTTCAAGGAGAGATATTATGAAAAAAAATTTATTGTCGATCTTTTTCCTATTTTTGATGCTTTCTGTTGCTTGTATTTTCGTAAGTGCAGATGCAAGCGGAGTTATGACGAAAGTTGATGAAAAAGGAACTACTATTGTAAATAATACATGGGAATATGTTGAGAGCGAAAAAACCCTTTATATTCGCTCAAATGCTCTGGGTGCCTATAATGAGACCGGAAACATATCGTATGACGAAGAAAATGAAGAAGGAAATCGTGCGTGGGAAGCATATAAAAAACAGATAGAGCATGTAATTCTCGAAGGAAGCTTCGAAAAATGCACGAACTATGCTTTTGAGGGTCATACTGCCCTTAAGGATATCAGAATAACCGAGGAGACCTCACAGTTTGACGGCTCATGCTTTATGAACTGTACAAGCCTTGAAAGCATTACCGTTGGAGATAATGATCATGTACCGGGGGTTGCAGATCTCTCACCTGCAACAAGTTTTGCTGGTGGAAATAATTTTATCAATACTAAAATTGAGGTAGTCCATATCCTCAATGAAATTACTACACCTTCCTATTCTATTTTTGACACAGGAGTTACTATTTGCATCCCTAAGAATACCGAAGCATTTGAAGCCTTTTCGAATACAGGTCGGTATACCGTTAGAGATAATTTGCCTGTAGAGATAACGGTAGTTGTTGATGGAAATACATATACCGAAAAATTCCCCTACGGATCAGATATAAGCTTTCCAACGATAAATGATGACTGCGTTGTTCTCTACTGTGATGCTGAATTTAAAGAGCCTTATCGCAGCACAACTGCCGTTGAAAATATAACCCTTTACGGAAAGCCTCTCCTTGATTTTGTTGGTGCAATGGTAAGAAGTGAGGAATATCAGGGCTTAAGGATGATATACAGTGTGGATGAAAATGCCCTTTCTTCCACTGTCGGATTTAAGATAAAGGAATTTGGTGCCCTTGCAATGAATCAAACTGGGATAGGCGAGGAACTGGATCTTTCAAGCAGTCAGACTTACAAATCGGTTGTTTATAAGGATGGCAAAATACAGGGAAAGCTTCTTTCCATCCCCGCAAATGGTATAACAGAATATGCTTATACTGCTATTGGGTTTGAAAAAGACGGCTCGCTTTCTGTTGAAAATGCACAGCAGAATATTTATTTCAGAGGATATGTTGTACTTGTAAATCCCAAAACCGGTGAAGAGACGGTTGGTTACACCAAGCAGACAAAGATGAATCTTGCTGATGGCTGTTCAAAGACACTTAATGATGAGCTTGCAGGTGAGCTTTCCGAGAATGAAGTTGCTTTTATAAAGGAACCTTTGGATAAGGGTGCTATTCCTAATTACGTTTATACAAAGGATGAGCTTATTTCTGTTATTAATACCGTCTATAACGACGAGTCTCATTATATGCCGGCTCAGCATCTTCCCGGTACAGCTAAGGCTCTTTCAAGATTTCTTAACGATGCCTATGATGCGTCGGGCGCATATCCCGCTCTTGTTTCCTTTGACATTGAAAACATGACAACTGTTAATGAGAAAACTCTCAGCATTATAAAACAATGCAAGGAATATATCGAGATGGGTGGCATAGTTTCTTTCAGCTATCATATGGAAAATCCCACGGGTAATTATCCCGGAACTGAGCAGTCCCGCGGTGAGCTTGGCAATGCGGACGTATGGAGCGAGCTTATAGATGAGACTACTGAACTCAATAGCAAATTTAAGAATATACTCAGCAAAGCTGCCGATGTTCTTTACGAATTTGATAAAGAAGGGTATCCCGTTTTATGGCGACCCTTACATGAGCATAACGGAGACTGGTTCTGGTGGTGCGTAAAGCAGACCGTCCAAAACCAATGGGGATATGATACAACTATCACCATTGATGAAGAAGACTTCATTAATCTTTGGAAATATGTTTACAATTATTATACCAATGAGCGTGGTCTTAAGAATCTCGTTTGGACATACAGTCCCAATGTTGCAAACTCATCGACTAAGGCTGTGACATATGGTTATCCCGGAACTGATTATTGCGATATAGTAGGAACAGACTGGTATACTACTAGTAAGACAAATATATCCACAATGCAAAGCTGTTATAGCGACCTTATAACGCAAATCAGCAAGCCTGCGGCAATTACCGAATTTGGTCCTAGCGGTACTCTTCTGGCAGATTCTTCAACAGGACAGGTTCAAAGCGAACTCTTTAGTTGCAGTGATCAGCTTGCTATTGTTAAGCAAATGATGGATAATGATTTGAAGGTGGCATATGTTCTTAACTGGAGCGGTGCTTGGTCGATGCTTGTTCTCGGAAATATGGATGTTCTTATGCAGGATGAAACTGCACTTGACCTTTTTGAGATCAAAGACATCTTTGATAATGCGTATGAATTAAGATAATAAGTTATAAAATGTGTAGAGCTGACTCGCTTGCAAGCGAGTCAGCTCTGTTTTCCAAACAAGACTTTATGGGAGATATGTTAGAGTGCTGTCAGGTGAAAGTTTTAATCGACTTTTTTAAGGTCGTGCTGTCAGGTGAAAGTTTTGACGACCTTTTTTAGGTCGTGCTGTCAGGTGAAAGTTTTGACGACCTTTTTTAGGTCGTGCTGTCAGGTGAAAGTTTTGACGACCTTTTTTAGGTCGTGCTGTCAGGTGAAAGTTTTGATCGACCTTTT
>JAZUPD010000080.1:0-21622 GCA_045604985.1 Eubacteriales bacterium | reverse complement strand
AACAAGAAGCATATAAACAAGAAAGATGATTATTCTGAGAACACCTTCAAATGGAGACTGAAGATATCGGCTTTTGTCCGCAAAAAACTGAACATATTTTTCGAGAAGGTCATATAGAAATGTGGGGAGTATCATAAAAAGTCCCACCGCAAGAGCTATTCCAAGTACTGCGCTGAATATCATAAGTATATTCATTCCCACCTGACTTACGCCCGTGCTTTTTTTCTCATCAGAGTTGTTTTCATCCTTTTTCTCAACTTCTTCCAGCCCAGCGATCTCTGCTGAACGCATGAGGCATTTATATCCGCTTGCCATTGAATCTATAAAATTAAAAATACCGCGAACAAAGGGCAATTTAAAGAATTTTCCTTTGAACTTCGCCTTTGTTTCCCATTTTTCGAGTACGATCTCACCATTTGGATCGCGCACTGCCATTGCGGAAAGCTTTGGTCCGCGCATCATTATTCCTTCGATGAGAGCCTGACCGCCGATGGATGTTTTTTTAGCGCAGCCACCGCAAGCGCTGACTTTATTTTTGCTCAAAATATCACTCCTTTTCAACATTGATAACAAAATTATACACTCAATATATTAACTGAATATTAAATTTCTCGAAAAAATCGGGCTGAAACGCTGAATAAAGCGGTTAAGCCCGATTTTTGTTTATTTAAGGAGCTTTTCAACCGTAGCTAGCTTAACGCAGCAGACGAGAACCTCCATAGCTGCCACAAGTTCCTCGTCCGAGGGGAATGTGGGCGCAATTCTGATATTTCTATCTCTGGGGTCGTTTCCGTATGGGAAGGTTGCCCCGACTGTTGTGAGGATTACTCCTGCTTCCTTTGCAAGTTCATAAGTTCTATTTGCACATCCGTCCATTGTGTTAAGACTTATAAAATAACCGCCGAGAGGATTCGTCCATTCAGCAATTCCGACGTCACCCAACTCCTCGCTAAGAATTTCAAGAACAGCCTCGAATTTAGGTCTGATAAGGTCTGCAAGCTTCATCATGTGAGTGCGTATGTTGTCAACGTTCTTAAAATACTTAACATGTCTTATCTGATTTATCTTATCAAAGCCGATGGTCTGAACGCCCATGATAGGTCTGATGAACTTAAGGTTATTGGGGCTTGAGCCGAAAATTGCAACGCCGGAGCCGGGGAAGGAGATCTTTGATGTAGAAGCAAAGAAGAATATCCTATCCTCATTTCCGTGTTTTTCAGCCTCAGCATAGATATTGAGGAGTTCATCACGCTTATCGGGATAGAGATCGTGAACGATATAAGCATTATCCCAGAAAATTCTGAAATCTTTTGCTGCGGGCTTCATTGCCGCAAGGCGACGTACCGTTTCGTCCGAATAGGTGATGCCTTCTGGATTGGAATACTTGGGACAGCACCATATTCCTTTGATGGCGGGATCTGCGGATACATATTTTTCTACAGCGTCCATATCGGGACCTGTTGGAGTCATATCAACCGTTATCATTTCAATGCCTAGAGATTCGCAGATTGCGAAATGACGGTCATATCCGGGGGCGGGGCAGATAAATTTTACTGTGTCAAGCTTACACCAGGGCTTTTCGCTTCCGTAAACACCATAGAGCATAGCTCTTGCAACTGCATCATACATGAGATTGAGGCTGGAGTTTCCGCAAACGATGACGTTATCGTCCGGAACATCAAAAAGCTCTGCAAAAAGTCTTTTTGCTTCGGGAATACCGTCAAGGAGACCGTAGTTTCGGCAATCAATGCCCGCCTCTGATTTACAATCTGCACTTGTGGCGATAACATCAAGCATACCTTCCAGCATATCAAGCTGTTTTTTGCCGGGCTTACCTCTTGAAAGGTCAAGAGAAAGACCGAGGCTTTTATATTTATCATATTGCTTCCTAAGCTTTGCACCGAGCTTTTCAAGCTCTGTGCGTGAAAGATCAGTATATTTCATTTAGAGAACCTCTTAAAAATGTGAATTAGAAATCGGCATTGCCGGTTGTTCTCGGGAAAAGCTCAACGTCTCTTATATTCGTGATACCCGTGATGTACATAATAAGTCTTTCAAAGCCGAGACCGAAGCCTGCGTGCTTTGTTCCGCCGTATTTGCGAAGCTCAAGATACCACCAATAGTCCTTTTCGTCAAGACCGAAGGTTTTGAGAGCATCCAGGAGCATGTCAATTCTTTCTTCGCGCTGTGAACCTCCGATAAGCTCTCCGACACCTGGTACGAGCATATCCATTGCCGCAACCGTCTTTCCGTCGTCATTGCGGCGCATATAGAATGCTTTGATCTCTCGGGGATAATCGGTAACGAACACAGGCATCTTGAAGATCTGCTCCGTGAGGTATCTTTCATGCTCTGTCTGAAGGTCTATGCCCCATTCAACGGGATATTCGAACTTATGTCCGCTCTCCTTGAGGAGCTTGACAGCCTCTGTATAGGTAACTCTGCCAAAATCGCTGTTTACAAGATCCGTGAGTCTCTGAAGAACGGTTTTGTCTATTCTTTGATTGAAGAATTCAAGCTCACGCGGACACTGCTCCATAACATAACGGAGAACATATTTAACCATATCCTCTGCAAGCTTCATGTCGTCCTCAAGGTCTGCAAATGCGATCTCAGGCTCAACCATCCAAAATTCAGCTGCGTGTCTTTGCGTATAGGAAACCTCTGCACGAAATGTGGGACCGAATGTATATATGCTTCCATAAGCCAAAGCCATGCACTCTGCATTAAGCTGTCCCGAAACTGTGAGACTTGCTTTTTTGCCGAAGAAATCCTTGGAGAAATCTACCTCTCCGCCCTCTGTGAGAGGGGGATTTTTGGGGTCAAGAGTCGTTACTCTGAACATCTCACCGGCACCCTCGCAATCGGAGGCTGTGATAAGCGGAGTCTGTGCATAAACGAAGCCTCTGTCCTGGAAAAATTTATGAATTGCATAAGCCGCAACAGAGCGAACTCGAAATACCGCATAATATGTGTTTGCTCTGGGGCGAAGATGTGCAATAGTTCGTAGATATTCGGGAGTATGACGCTTATTCTGAATAGGATAATCGGGAGTTGATTTGCCCTCGACCTCAACCTCGCTTGCATGAAGTTCAAAGGGCTGAGGAGCATCGGGCGTCATGACCAGAGATCCCTTAATTATAAGAGATGCGCCGATATTCTGAGATGCTATCTCCTTATAATTGTCGATTTTAGAGCTTTCGATAACTACCTGAAGATTTGTGAAGTAGCTGCCGTCATTGAGCATTATGAACCCAAATGCGTTACTTGTGCGGATATTTCTTGCCCAACCCGCAACTGTGATTTCCTTACCTTCATAGTCGGCGGGCGATGTAAAGATAGATTTCAGAACTACTCTGTTCATGTTTCTTCCTCCTTGTTAAAAATCTTTTCAAAAATAAAATTTTGACTTGTGAAAAATGCAAGTCCAAAATTGTATAACAGATATATTATATATATAATTTTGAAAAAATCAACACGATATGAACATTTTTAACCTAATCATATTATTTTGTTAACATATTATTCTTATTTTCCCAAAATCTGTCGATGGTTTTTGCAAGTTCGGAAATAGAACTTGCATTTTTTGCGCTATCCCAATGCTCGGGAAATAGGTATTTATACTGAGGTGTTTCATATCTGTCGTCGATGAGAACTACAATACCTCGGTCGTCCTCCCGTCTTATAACTCTTCCGCATGCCTGAAGGACTTTGTTCATTCCGGGGAATGTATAGGCATAGTCATACCCCTGCTCGTATTTCAGTTCATAAAAATCACGGATTATATTAAGCTCGTTTGAAATCCGAGGTAGGCCAACGCCAACGATTATGCTTCCTATAAGACGGCTTCCCGGCAGATCAACACCCTCCGAAAAGCTTCCGCCGAGAACGCAAAAGCCAACCCTCATAGTATTTTCGTCATCCTTAAAAAAGTCGAGAAAACGCTCCTTTTCAGAATGACTCATTCCTTTTTTCTGAACATTCAGCATAACGGCGGGAAAGGCTTTTTCAAAGCATTTTGAAACCTTTTCCATATAGCTGTAAGACGGAAAATAGGCAATATAATTGCCTTTGTGCGGTAGTATTGAGGCGGCGATAGCTTTTGCAATCATACCGTAGTTATCTGCTCTGTCTTCATATCTCGTGCTGATTGGGAGCGTGCAAAGACAAAGGTTTTCATGCGGAAAGGGGGAGGGAAGATCAAGTGAGGTTGCATTTTCTGCACCGCCAAGGATGTCCATGAAATAGTTTAATGGTGTCAGAGTTGCGGAAAAAAGCACACAGGCACAGGCAGAATTCATACGTTGGTTAAGAACGCATGACGGGTCAATACAATATGCCTTGACCGTTATATTGCCATTTGCCACAAGAACATAGGTCCTGAAATGCTCGTCATAATAATCCATTATATTACAAAAGTCCTTGATCTCGCTGATAAGGTCAAAAAGAATTTCGGAAACGGGGGCGTTTGGGTGTTTTTTTGAATATGAAATTGTTTGGGATAAAAATTTGTTCAACGATTCGGTCAGTTTTCCTATCGGATTTGTGCTGAAGTAGAAGCCTGTGTCGTTTCCGCTCTCGTCTCTTGTCATATTGTCCGCACAAAGCTTTTTCAGATACTTGAAGGCGCAAATTATCTCATTAAAATAGGAATTAAGATCGCTTTCGTCTTTAGGAAGCTGGGAGCAGCAGTGCTGAAGGTTGGAGAGTGAAAGCTCTGCGGAATACATTTCTCTTGCTCTGTCTGCAAGATTGTGTGCCTCATCCGTCAAAAATACGAAATTATCTCCTTTTTTGTCCGAAAGCTCTCCGAAATATCTGCGAAGCTTTACGGATGGGTCAAAAACATAGTTATAATCGCAAATTATTATGTCGCAATACTCACTTAGGTTAAGTGAAAGCTCATATGGGCAAACGCCGTATTTTTTTGCCACCTCGGAAATAAGATGCGGAGTATATCCGTTGGCGGTGGTCAAAAGCTCATAAAGAGCGTCCTCGCTTACGGCATGATAACGCTTTGCCATCTCACATTTCTCGCTTGTGCAAAAGCTGCTGATCCTTATTCCGGAAAACCTTGCGGCTGTGTTTAAACACATCTGCTCTTTGGGGTCGAGTATCATAGCTCTGACAGACGCTCCCGCTTCAAACATTTTTTTGACAGCCGAAAAAGCCTCTCTCCTTGTGCTTGCTTTTGCGGTGAGATAGAATATCTTGTCACAAAGACCGCCGCCGAGGGCCTTAACAGCGGGATAAAGCACAGATATGGTTTTACCGATTCCCGTTGGAGCTTGAGCAAAAAGTCTTGAACCGTTATGGATGGTTCTGTAACATTCCTCGATAAGCTCCTTTTGACCTTTTCTGGTCTTGCCAAATGGGAATTTCATTTTTGATATGGAATCCTTGTCATCCGTTGCGTGCTTTATGCAAAACTTGGCAAAACGCTCTATTGCAACTATTCTGCTCCTTATCTCGCGTGAGAGAAATGCATCGGAATATACGTTTTCAATGATGCGAGCCTTTCCCGTTTCTGCATTTAGAAGCACGGTTCGTAAAATGACGCTTTCAGCTTCGAGCTTTGATGCCGCAAGGCCTGCAAGACATAGGCTTTTTGCAGTGAAAACAGGGTCAGGGGGCATTGCAAAGTCCTTTCCTACTACTGCTTTTACCGAATAGACGGTTACGGTGCCGTCCTTATTTAAGATCCCGTCTGCCATCCCCGAGAGCTGATAGTGGATTCCGCTGATTGATACCGTCATCGTTAAGTTCTGATCGGGGGAGAAATAAACGCCGTATTCACACGCCAAAGAATCACGATATTTTTTTATTGCGCTCTCAAATGTGTGAGAGACATATTTGCCCATATATCCGCCTTTGGCAGTTCTTCTGCAAAGTTCGCAAATATCGAGAGAAACGACCGCTGTTTCTTCTATATATCTCATCTTATCTCCCCCTTTCCTATATTTTAATATATTTTAACATATCGGCGTAAACAAGTCAAGTCCCGAAGGTCGGCACTTTTTCGTTGTTTTTAATTTTCTCTCCATCAAAAAAATTTTTTATGAAAAGAATATTTAAAGTGGCAAGCATAAGATAGCCTGCCACTTTAATCCAAAATTATGGATATTTAATCAAAGGAGTTCTGCCAAGTCATAGATGAGTTTCTCGGTTTTTTCCCAGCCGAGACAGGGGTCTGTTATCGATTTTCCCCAAACTTCATTTTCGCCGATCTTCTGACATCCGTCCTCGAGATAACTTTCAATCATAAGACCCTTAACCAGCTTCTTTACTTCCACGGAATGGCGACAGCTATGGAGTATCTCCTTTGCGATTCTGGGCTGTTGATCGAATTTTTTGCCTGAATTTGCGTGGTTAGTATCAACGATGACTGCGGGATTCTGAAGTCCGCTCTTTGCATAGATTTCGCTGAGCTTGATAAGGTCCTCATAGTGATAATTTGGCAGAGACTGACCGTGGTCATTCACATAGCCTCGCAGAATTGCGTGTGCAAAGGGATTGCCCTGACTTTCGACTTCCCAACCTCTGTAAAGGAAAACATGGGAATGTTGTGCGGCAGTTATGGAATTCATCATAACCGAAAGGTCACCTGCGGTGGGGTTCTTCATACCAACGGGGATATCAAGACCGCTGGCTGTGAGTCTGTGCTGCTGATTTTCAACAGAGCGTGCGCCGATGGCACTGTATCCTAAAACATCAGAAAGGTAACGATGATTTTCCGGGTAGAGCATTTCATCTGCACAAGCAAAGCCCGTTTCCGAAAGTGCGCGCATATGGAGCTTTCTTATGGAGATAAGACCCTTAAGGATATCGGGAGCGGCAGCGGGATCGGGCTGATGAAGCATACCCTTATAGCCGTCTCCGGTGGTTCTGGGCTTGTTTGTGTAAATTCTCGGAACTATCATTATCTTGTCGGCAACCTTTTCCTGAACGGTTCTTAGACGAGATATGTATTCGATAACGGAATCCTCTTTATCTGCGGAGCAGGGACCGATTATAAGAAGAAAGCGGTCGCTTTTTCCCGAAAAAATCTCCTTCATGTCACTTACGCATTTATCTCTTAATTCTGAAAGTTCTTTTGAAACGGGGAACTGCTCTTTTATTTCTTTTGGGATTGGTAATTTTCTGTAAAAATTCATATTCATGGCTAATACCTTCTTTTCATTTAAAACTATTTTTATTGATTTAGTGTAGGCTTATCAAATAGTCCTCGTCTTGATGTTGAAATTCGCATTTTTTCTCTCATGCCCTCCTCGTCTCCGTTAGATAGCATATCTCTGAAAAGGGCAAATTCTCTAGCAAATGCATCCATCTGTGCAAGGAGAGCTTTCTTATTGCACAGAAATAGCTCGGACCACATTCGATCGTTGATCTTTGCTATTCTCGTAAGGTCGCGGAAGGAGTCTCCGGTATATTTTTCTATTCCTTCCTTTGTGTTGCTCGTCATAAGAGTTACGGCGATAACATGGGTTAGCTGTGAGAGGAAGGCGATCATTGCATCGTGATCATCAGGGGAAAGCTCGCTTATTTTTGTGAAGCCAAGCTCCTCGCCAAGTTTTTTACATAGCTCAAGTCCTTCCCTTGAGTTCTTTTCCGTCGGAGTTACGATGAAATTTGCTCCACGGAACACCATATCATCACTATATTCAATTCCGCTTCTCTCTCGTCCTGCCATGGGATGTGCGGCAATAAATTCGACGTCATCTCTCAAAAAGCTCTGTACCTCATGTACGATGCCGCCCTTAACGCCCGTAACGTCATTGAGGATAGCACCCGGCTTCATATACACTTGATATTCCTTTACCCAATCAATAAATGCCTGTGGATAGAGGGCAACGACGATAAGGTCTGCCTCGCTGATTAGCGATGGATCGGGAAAAGGACTTCCGCCGATGACCATTTTGTTATTAAGGGCATAGTCGATGTCCGATTGTTTTCTTGTTATACATTTTACCTTGTATCCTTTTTTGGATAGTGCTTTTGCATAGCCGCCGCCGATAACGCCAAGACCGACTATAAGTATTTTTGTGTCTTTATTAAGTATCAATTTGCGTTACTCCTATTCCGAGAGAGGATATTTTTTGAAAGAAATCGGGGAAGCTTTTTGAAACCGCTTCCGCTCCCTCTATCTCGCCGCCCGTAATAGTGAGAAGAACGGCAAGGGACATTACTATTCTATGGTCGTTATGTCCCGTAAGAGGTAATGACGGCTTGTGAAATTCAGCAGGGTATATAACGACGCTGTCGTCATTTACAGTCACAGAAACTCCGAATTTCCGAAGCTCCTCAGCCATGGCACTTGCTCTGTCCGATTCTTTTATTTTGAGACGGCGTGTTCCGCTGAATATTCCGCCGTATTTTGCCGCAGAGAGGGCAAACATTATGGGACCGAGGTCGGGACAGTCTCCGATGTGTATCGAGGGAGAGCCTTTTGCTATCATATCAAAATATTTGGGATAAACGCTGTCGCCTTGAATGCTGCTTTGGGAAAGCCCCTCGGTTTTTACCTTTCCGCCAAGAACATTAAATGAATCAAGAAATGCGGCATTTGAATAATCGCCTTCAACAGTAGCTTCACACGCCTTGTATCTCTGTGAGCCTTTTATAAAAAGAGTGTGGTCGTCCCTCCATTCGGCTGTTACACCGAAGGTTGAAAGAGCGGAGAGGGTAAGCTCGATATAGGAGCGGCTTTCGATGGGGGGGATGATGTTAATTGTGCTATCACCCTCGCACATTGGAAGCGCAAAGAGCAGACCGCTAATAAATTGACTGCTGATATTACCTACCACCGTATAATTTCCCGATGTAAGTTTGCCTTTAGTAACTATGCTGTTGCCGTCCGCAATAAAGAGCAGTCCTTTTTCATCGCATATTTTTTTATAGACATCCATGGGACGTTTCATAAGAGCTTCGCTTCCGAGGAACATAACCGTGTTTCCCGAAAGTAGAGCAGGGGGGATGAAAAATCTGATTGTGCTGCCGCTTTCTCTGCAATTAAGAGGGGCTGCGGGGACAGCCTTTGAAAAATCAACTCCCTTTATCCTTATGGTGTCGCCGCCTTCTATCCTTTTATATTCTGCGCCAATTGCACTTAGACAATCAAGAGTTGCGGAAATGTCCTCGCTTTCCGAAATGCCGTGGACGATACTTTCTCCTTGGCACATTCCTGCACATATGAGAAGTCTGTGTGCAAGGCTCTTTGATGGAGGAACTTTTACGCTTCCGCAGGCACTTGACGGTGTAATTATAACTTTCATCATTCTATCTCCTTTCGGAGATGGTCAAAAATAGTGTCAATTGCACGGAGATAGCCCTTAACTCCTTCGCCCGTTATCGTTTTTATACAGGCTTCTCGTATAAAGCTTACCTGTCTGAAGGCTTCTCTTGTTTCAACTGCTGAAATGTGGATCTCTACAGTGGGAAGTGATGTGGATTTTACAGCATCAAGTAAGGCAATGCTCGTGTGTGTATATGCACCCGGGTTTATTACGATACCGTCAGCCCTCTCAATATAAGCTTCTTGTATCTTATCAACAAGATCACCCTCGTGATTTGATTGATAAAGTACACATTCAATATCCTTATTTAAGCAATGATTATTTATCATATCGCAAAGCTCGGAATATGTGGTTTTTCCGTAATGATCCGGCTCTCGTATACCAAGCATATTGAGATTAGGACCGTTGATTACGTATAATTTCATTTTTTATGCTCCTTAATTATCTCATCTGCAATTTCGGAAAGACCTTTTCTGCAATCTATTCGGACGTCACAGACTCTTTTGTATATTTCATATCGTTCCTCATAGCGTTTTTTAATTGCCTGAACCGTACTTGCAAGAGGCCTGTCATCTGTCGGAATAATATCCTCATATGGTCTGTCAAGGAAAAAAAGCTTACCGTTTTGTTTTAAGGCTCTTATGTTGTTTTCTCTCAAAATTGAACCGCCTCCCGTGGCAATGACAGCCCCGCCAAGAGCAAGAACCTTTTCCCTTATTATTTCTTCTTCAATATCTCGGAAGACCTTTTCCCCTTGCTGTTCAAAAATATCGGATATCTGCTTTCCCGTATGCTCAATAATTAAACTGTCGGTATCGTAAAAGGGTCTTTTGAGAATTTTTGCGAGAAGAGATCCGACTGTGCTTTTACCGCTGCCGGGCATTCCGCAAAGAACGATATTTTCCTTTTCCGAAAGGATCTTTTTATAAACTCTTTCGGTGTCCTCCTCGGAATATTTTGTGTCAAGGAAGATCTCTGAGGCTTTTACAGCTTGTGCTGTCAGCATAAAAAGTCCGCCGCAGGCTCGTATTCCTCTTTTTCTTGCCTCGCATACAAGTTGAGTACGCAGGGGATTATAGACCGCATCAACGACCCCGGTAACACAAGGTAACCTGTCAAGGTCGATCGGCATCTCATGTGGGCGGGGGAACATTCCGCATGGGGTGGTATTGATGATTATTTCCGTGTCGCTATGCTTTTCGTAAAGCTCGTCATATGTACAGGCTCCGCCCCTTGCGCTTCGGCTGACCTTTATTATTTCTTTTGCGCACATATCTCTTGCAACTGTGCAGGCTGTCTTGCTTGTGCCTCCCGTGCCGAGAACCGCAACTTTTTTGCCCGAAAACTCAAGCCCCCTTCTTTTTATTAGCTCACTCATTCCATAGTGGTCGGTATTATAGCCGTAAAGCTTTCCATCTCGGTTTACTATGGTGTTTACTGCGCCGATATCTCTTGCGGTGTCAGAGATATAATGAAGATGGGGGATGACCATTTCTTTATAAGGGATCGTGACGTTTATGGCAAAAAAATCATGCCTGTCCATAAAGCTGTCAAGCGAGTTTTTTTCAACCTCACATATTTCATATTCATAAGGAGCGAGGGCATTGTGTATCTCCTTTGAGAATGAATGCCCAAGATGCTCTCCGATACATCCGTATTTCATTTTTACCTCTTATAAAAGAAAATCTGTTCCGAATCTGCCCGCAAGCATGTCACAAAGCACCATTGCCGTTACCGCATCAACGACGGGAGCCGCTCTGTGGACTATACATGGGTCATGCCTGCCTTCAATTTTCAGAGTTGTATTTTTCATAGTATCAAGATTGACCGTTTCCTGCTCCTTAAAGATAGAAGGAGTGGGTTTAATGGCAAGACGGAAGATGATGGGCATTCCGTTTGTGATGCCGCCGTTTATGCCGCCGTTGTTGTTGGTTTTCGTATATACTTTTTCGCCGTCGGTTGTGAAAGCATCGTTTGCTTCGCTACCTTTTTTCGAGGCAAAACCAAAGCCTGCGCCAAATTCGATGCCCTTAACTGCGGGTATGGAGAAAAGAGCATGGGAAAGCATACTTTCTGCGCTGTCAAACCAAGGCTCGCCAACTCCGCTCGGCATACCGATAACGGCACATTCGAGAATCCCGCCAACGCTGTCGCCTTCAAGAGCGGCTTTTTCTGCCTCGGCTCTCATCTCATCTTCTACCGATCTATCAAGAACGGGAAAGCTAAACTCGGAAAGAGAAAGAATATCCTTTTTTAGATCCTTTTCGCAGAAATCACGATCACTTTTGTCAACAATGGATTTTATATGAGTTCCGATATATATTTCTTTTTTCATAAGTGCGCTTTGGGCGATCGCTCCCGCTGCAACGATTGGGGCTGTGAGCCTTCCGGAAAAATGCCCGCCGCCACGAAAATCCTGAAATCCGTGGTATTTACATTTTGCCGCATAGTCTGCATGACCCGGGCGGGGAAGCGGTGTGATAGAGCTATAATCACTGCTGTTTTTGTTTGTGTTTGGAATAAGTATGCAGATGGGCGTGCCGGTCGTTTTTCCGAGAAAAACTCCGCTTACAATGCGGTATTCATCCGCCTCACAGCGTGACGTAGATATCTTGCCCTTTGGTCTGCGGCGTGAAAGCTGAAGCTTTATATATTCCTCGTCGATCTCTATGCCCGGGGCGAGACCGTCGATTATGATTCCTATTTCATCGCCATGACTTTCACCGAAAATTGTGAAGCTGACGCTGTTTCCGAAAGTATTTTTCATTGTTTACTCCTCGATATAGGGTGAAAAACGCTCACGCATGAGGTCTTTCCATTCTTCGATAGGCATTTTTTTAAATTCAAAGCTACCCGCCTCATCCGAGAATACTGCAGTAATGCTTCCGCCGTCTCTTTTTTTATCGTGAGTTGCGGTACTCAATATTTTTTCAAGGTCGCCTTTGACTGTTGTGGGCAAACCAAGAGATTTCAGTATTTTTATAAGATCCTCTCGAAGTTCTTTCGAGCATACGGGTATCATTCCCAGTGCAACACATTCGCCGTGATAAAGCTCGTTCATGCCTGATGCTCCTTCAATGCCGTGTCCCAATGTGTGGCCGAAATTCAGCACCTTTCTGAGGTCCGATTCTTTCTCGTCCTGCTCAACGACGCTTATTTTAACGAGAAGCGAGCGTCGAATGACCTCCTCGATATCCTCCTCGGCTTTTCCTGATTTAAATATATCGAAAAGCTCTCTGTCACTCGTTATAGCCATCTTTAGCGATTCCGCAAGACCTGCGGATATCTGCCTACGGGGAAGAGTTGAAAGCACATTGGGGTCGATAAGCACTTTTTTTGGCTGATAAAATGTACCGACTATGTTTTTCACCTTATCTAGATTCACGGCAACCTTGCCTCCGACAGAGGAATCCACCTGTGAAAGAAGGGTTGTGGGAATATTATAGAAATCAATACCCCGCATAAAGGTTGCTGCGGCAAATCCCGTAAGATCACCGACAACGCCCCCCCCGACGGCGACTGCACAGTCGCCTCTTGTAAATTCTTCATTAAGCATTTTACTGCAAAGCTTCTCGAGTGCAGCGAAAGATTTGCTTCCCTCACCCGAGGAAACTGTGACGATATAAGGGCTTTTGCATTTTTTTGAAACAGCCTCGGCATATTCACTCGGGACGCCTGAATCGGTGACGATTAGTACCTTTCTATCCAGCTTCAGCTCCTCGTCCGCTCTCGAAAGCACACCTCTCTCGATTACGATATCATAGCCCTTTTCTTGAAGGTCAACTCTTAGCTTCATATCAGTTTTGCTCCTGTTTTGCAAATGTTCCTGCCATTTTCAGGCGATCACAGCAGGCGGAAAGCCCTCTTAACATTTCCTTGCCGTCGTCTGTGTGAATATTTCCTTCAATTTCAATGTAGAAATAATATTGCCATAGAAGCTCTTTCATTGGTCGGCTTCTGAGGGTTCTCATGTTAAAGCCGTATGCGCCGATGATGTCAAGTGCTTTTGCAAGTGATCCCGCTTCGTGCTTAACCGTGAAAAGAAGCACCGAATAAACATCCATTTTTTTATCTTCGGGGATATTTTCAGATCTTGAAAGAACTGCAAATCTTGTTGTGTTGCTCCTGCTTGCATTGATATTTCTTGCAAGCACCTTAAGACCGAATATCTTTGCTGCATCCTCGCTTGCAATTGCCGCAAGGCTGTTTTCGCCTTTTTCCGCAACGTGCTTTGCGGCAAGGGCGGTATTTGTAAATTCATGGGGAGTCAGACAATTAGCTCTCAAATATTCTGAGCATTGAGCAAGTGCCTGCGGGTGGCTGACGACCTCTTTTATATCCGAAAGCTCCGCATCCTGTGTGCCGAGAAGGTCATGAGAAACCGCAAGCTCAAGCATGTTGTTTATATAAAGACTTCCCGAAAAGATCAGGTCCGTTACCTGTCCGACTTCGCCGTTGTAGCTGTTTTCAACTGGAAGTACAGCAGCATCGCACTCGCCGCTGCACACGGCATCGTAAACGCTTACGAAATCCGGATAAGCGACGCCGATTGCCGTGGGGAACATCCTTTTTGTTGCGATATGTGCAAAGGCACCCTTGGTGCCGCAATAAGCAACTCTCATTCCTTCAATAAGTCGAGATTGATATTGTTTTGACACCTTCATCATGTCCTTTAAAAAATTAACGTAATATTCACGCAGTTCCGGGGTCTCTATACGCATAGAGCCTTTTTTGATTATCTCATCCTCTCTGCAGGAATCAAGAATGGGCAGACCGTTTTCTTTTTTATAATGGGCAACCATTTCGGCGGCTCTCATTCGTCTCTCAAAGAGTCTTGCCATTTCTGTATCGACCTCGTTTATTATCTCTCTTGCTTTTTGAAGATCGTTCATTTTATTTACCTCTTTTATAATGCTCCGCAAGTGCCTTAAAGGCTGGGAGTGCTTTTTCTATCTGTTCTTTTTTTACGCAATATGATATTCTTGCGTATCCTTCTGCTCCAAAGCTGTCGCTTGGTACGAGAAGGATCTCAAATTCTTTTGCTTTTTCGCAAAATTTGTTTGCATCGGGGATCGGGGATTTTATGAAAAGATAAAACGCACCGTCGGGTTTAATGAAATCAAATCCGTATTCGGTAAGTGCAGAGCATAAAAAATCTCGATTTTCCTTGTAAACAGATATATCAGAGGTTTTTCCAAGAAGAGAGGCGAGCAAAAACTGAAAAATGCTCGTTGCACAAACAAATCCAAGTGCTCTTCCTGCGCCGCAAATGGCAAGATAAAGTTTTTTTGAATCCACGCATTTCGGACTTACCGAAATATATCCTATTCTCTCTCCGGGAAGTGAAAGAGACTTGCTGAGTGAGTAGCAGACCACGGTGTTTTCATAGTAATTTGGAATATAAGGAACGTGTACTCCGTCATAAACCAGCTCTCTGTAAGGCTCGTCTGCAATAAGGTATATGGGATGACCTATCTTTTTTGACGTTTTTTTCAAAAGAGAGGAAAGCCCAATAATGTCATCTTCCGGATAAACCGTACCTGTGGGATTATTCGGGGAATTTATAATGATCGCTGTGGTATTTTCATTGATAGCAGCTTCTATAAGATCAAGGTCGGGTCTCATGCTGTCGCTTTTGCATGGGATTGTAATAAGAGACGCCCCCGTTCTTTCGACGAACACTCTATATTCGGGGAAAAATGGTGCAAGCACTATTACTTCGTTGCCCTTGCAGAGAATTGCGGTAAGGGTAGAGGTGAGTGCCGCAGCCGCACCCGATGTAAGATAAATAAGGTCGGGGGAGGAGATGGGTGTACTTCCTGTGTTATATTCTTTTTCGATAAACTGTGATATTTTTTCTCTGACAGTTGCGTCTCCCTGCGCAGAAGTATATCCGTGGAGAAAGGCAGGGTCTTTGTCCTCAAGCAGGGAAATGAGGGTTTCCTTTACGCAACGGGGAGCGGGAACACTGGGGTTACCCAAGCTGAAATCAAAGACGTTTTCATCTCCGATTAGTGCTTTTCTTGTTTTACCGTATTCAAACATCTCTCTTATAACCGATCTGGAAGATCCGAGGCTGTACATTTTTTCATTCATAGGAAAATTCTCCTTTAAGTGTGTTAACGCTGTTAACACGATGATTATATTATAAACTTTTTTGTTAAAAAGTCAAGAGAATTTAGGAAAAAACTTGATTTTTTATAAATTTTATGTTAAAATAACAGTGTTAATTATTTTTGAAAGGTGATTTATATGAAAAACGCTAATTTTGATGAAGGGATTCGTGAACGCTTGTTAATTGCAGGAATTAAGGAGATAGAGCTTCACGGTCTCAACGATTTTTCACTACGCAGAGTTGCTTCCATGTGTGAGGTTTCCTGCGCCGCACCATACAGACATTTTAAGAATAAGGACCAGCTTGTTCTTTCCATCATTTCATATATAAATTCCAGATGGGATATGATGTGTGAGCAGATCGAGATAGCATTTGAGGGTGAAACTCATAGACAGATCGTTGAAGCCTGCATTGCGAACGTGCGTTTTCTCATAGCAAATCCAAATTATCTTTCTATAATGCTCCCTATCGGCGGTGCTATGACTGATGAGCAGGTAGCGGAAAGGGACAAGATATGGCAGAGAATAAACGCCCTTGAGGAAAAATATTCTCAGGAAAAAGGCCTTGATAGTGAAAAACTCGACGAGATGAATTATCTTATAAAGTCATTCATATACGGCACGGTGATGCACCTTGAAGGTCAAGATTTTGCAGAATGTGAAAAAAAGATAGTCTTTATGAAAAAAGAGCTGTGCAGGATACTCGATGAGGCTTGACATATCATGCTTTTTCTGTTAAAATATTATGGGAAAAGATTTCTGCGGAGGGTTTAATATTAAAATGAGTATCGTAAACGGAATACATCATGTAGCTCTTGCTGTTAATAATTTTGAGGAGTCATATAAATTTTATACAGAAGGACTCGGATTCACTCTCTATGCTAAATGGGGAAGCCCCGAAAAGACCATTGCTCTTCTTGATATGGGCAATGGCGAATATATCGAGCTTTTCTCAAACGACACGGAAAAAGAGGAGCAGGGAAGCAGATATATCCATCTTGCTTTTAGGGTGGACGACGTTGAGGCAGCTTATAATAAGGCCATCGCAGCAGGCGCAAAGCCTTATATTCTCCCGAAGAGAGTTCCCGTTAATTCCGAGCCGACGGATATTATAATCAACTGCGCTTTTGTAATCGCTCCCGGCGGAGAACAGATTGAATTTTTCAGAGCTACCGAGGTATAAAATAGTATGATAAGACCCAGGAGGTGATTCCAATGGCAGATAAGGGAATAAAAAAGATTATCGCTCAAAATAAAAAGGCTTTTCATGATTATTTCGTGGATGAAAGATATGAGGCAGGCATTGTTCTTTCGGGAACCGAGGTTAAGAGCCTCAGAGCAGGTCAGGTGAATTTAAAGGATTCCTATTGCGAGGTCAAGGGCGGTGAGCTTCTTGCCGTTGGCGTTCACATAAGCCCATATGAAAAGGGGAATATTTTCAACCGCGATCCTCTGCGGGATAGAAAGCTTCTTATGCACAAGAGAGAGATAATGAAGCTGCACGGTCTTGTGGGGCAAAAGGGATTTACTCTTGTTCCTCTTTCGCTTTATTTTTCAGGCTCGTACGTCAAGGTCGAGATAGGTCTTTGCAGGGGAAAGAAGCTTTATGACAAGAGAGAATCCGATGCAAAGCGAGAAAGCGACCGCAATATTGAAAGGTTCACTAAAAATAAGCATGCGGATTTTTAAATAATACGAAAAAAAGTTAAAGCAGAATTTTAAATAATCCCTGCCAAAACGGTTAATAAATAAAATTCCCCTTCTATGGTAGAAATTAACGATTACCATAGAAGGGGCTTTATGTTGAAAATATTTTTAAAAAAGTTTTTTGAAAATAATATAGTTATAGATCTAATATCATCTGCCAAAAGACTTTTTGAAAACTGTATGTGCAATTTGGTGCAGATCAGTATCTTCCCGAATTTTTTTACAGCTTAAAAGTTTTTATTGCCTTGATAGCAGAACCGTTTTCGTATTCAGAGACCTGGCCTAGTGCGAAAAATTTACCGTTTTCCGTGCAGAGGCGAACCTTTACTCCGTTTTTTAGATTGGTTTTTATCTTTTTTTGATAAATTTCACAGCCGCTTCTGCAGAGCTTTTCGTAAAATGAGGGAAGTTTCACGGCATCAAGAGTGCGGAAAAGAGATTCTGTGGGAATAAGTCTGCTGATGAGCGCATCTTCGTCCATTGCATTCAGTTCATCAACTGTAAAGCTTTCGGAAATGGGAAAACCTCCCGTTTCGGTGCGGCAAAGAGCCTTCATCGTGCCGCCACAACCCAACTTTTCGCCTATATCACGGCAAAGAGCTCTTATGTATGTACCGCTTGAGCAGTGGATTCTGATTTTATAATCTCTCTCGTCGATTTTCTCACATTCAATAGAATAAATCTCAATAATGCGGGGCTTTCTTTCGATCTCTTCACCGAGTCTTGCAAGGTCAACCAGCTTCTTTCCGCCGACCTTTAATGCACTATACATTGGTGGAATCTGTGCGACTTTTCCAACGAAGCTATCAACTGCGGAAAGAACCTCGTTTTCAGCGGGCAAATCGCCGTTATGCTCTGTAATTACATTACCTGTTATATCCTCAGTGTCTGTTCTGATGCCGAGACGGAGAATGGCTTCATATTTTTTCTCGTTGCTGACAAGATATTCTGAGGCTTTTGCCGCACGGCCCACGAGGACAACAAGAACACCCGTTGCCATTGGGTCAAGAGTTCCGGTATGTCCGACCTTTTTGGTATGATAAAGCTTTCGCACCATGTTCACGATATCATGGGATGTTGGGCCCTCGTGCTTATTGATTATCAGAACACCGTCCGGTTCGAAATTATCTCTCATATAATGACATCCTTAAGCTTTCTTTTTGGAACGTGATGGACACCGTTTTCGTCCCTATAATAGTGGGGCTCTATCTCGTCAGCATCATGAAGAATTATCTCCTCGTCGGGCTTTCCGAGGGCTAAAATCAGTGCGGCGACATATTTTTTATCAATTTCTAAGGCTTCAGCTACCTTTTCTGCGCTGAAAGCACCAAGCATACATCCGCCAAGCCCCATTTCAGCGGCAGAGAGCATAATTGTCTGCGCCGCAATGCCGATATCAACACCGAGGAAACGGTTGTTTTCTGTTGTGGAAATATCGCTGTCCGTGCAGATTATTATATAAGCCGTTGGCTCATGTCCCTTTGGAGGTAGAATAAGAGGACGAAGCGAACCTGCCCAATAGGTGAGGGATAAGAGCTTCGCACAATCATCTTCGGTATAGCAGAGTTTATATTTGATTGGCTGAAGATTTCTTGCGGAGGGAACTTTTCTTGCAAGCTCGATAAGTGATTTTAGTTCTTCTAAAGAAATTTTTCTGCTACTGTCAAAACTTCTGTAGCTTCTGTTTTTCAAAATAATATCATTCATCATTTTTCCTTTTCCTCATTGCTTATAAATTTTACATGCGCTGAGCAAATATTAAAGCCCTTGGCTGAAAAATTCTGTTCGTATTCGGTGACGATATTGCTTTTTGCTATATCGTTTGTCTCTGAATGAAGATCTCTTGTGTGCCAGACTATTTCAAGCCCCTCCTCTGAAAATTCCTCCAAACTGAAATCAAAAAGGCAGGCGTTGTCGGTCTTGAAGACGAGCATACCGTCCTTGCGAAGAAGCTTTCTGTAAATCTTAAGAAAACCTCTGTGAGTAAGGCGACGCTTTGCGTGTCCTTTTTTTGGCCAAGGATCGCAAAAATTTATGTATATTGCGTCGATAGAATGCTCCGGAAAAAATTCAGGCAGGAGCTTTGCATCTCCTATGATAAAGCGAAGATTGTCATCACGCTCGTTTTCGCTCCGTGCCGCTCTTTCGAGAGCAGTAACGGCAACGTCTGAGACCTTCTCCATTGCAATGAGGTTTATATCATCTCTTGCAGAGGAAAGTCCCGTGGCAAAGCTACCCTTGCCGCATCCGATCTCAAGGTGGAGCGGTCTTATTTTACTAAAGGGGGCATTTGGATCATCCATAAGTGAACGTGGATCTTCTATTAGAAAACGGGAGCAGGCGAGAATCCTTTCGCTTCCGTGCTTCTTTTTTCTTACGCGCATATTGAAATTTTCTCCTTTTTCTGTTATAATGTATAAGTAAAGTTAAAAAGCATGGTTTTTCAGTAATATTATAACATATTTTTCATATAAGTCAAAGAGTTTTTTGATTTTTCTTTATATTTTTTAAAAGGAGCAGCTTCGTATGAAGAAAATACAGTTTATAGACCTCGTTTTATCTCATCTCGTCAGTCTTGGTGTCACTGAGACAGAGATTGAAAAGCAGAGTAAGCAAATAGATTCTTATCTTACCGGACTTGGGATAGGAGATGAATCTGAGGAGCTTGATTATGAAAGCCCGCAAAATTTTGCAGAAGAGATCTTTAAAGTGATAAGCTCACGCAGACTTGACGAAACGAAAAAAAGCGATGCTGTGTCTGCCGAGAACGAAGAAGACGTCAAGGTGTTTTTGCCCGAAAAGAAGAAAAAGGTTGAGGATGAGCCTCTTTCGGAGAATAAAAACGAAGGATTTTTTGAGTTTGAAAATGCTTCGGACTCTGATGAGAAAGAAACGGAGTCCGAATTTTATAATGATCTGGGTGCAGAGCTTGAAAGTGAGCTGGCGGGATATTACGATAATGAGCCTGAAGAGGATGCGACGAGAGAATTTTCTATAAAAGAAAGCGATTTGAATGATTATTATGCGGATGATGATATGTCCGATGATGCTGTAGAGGAAGAAGAATATATCCTTTTGGGAAACCCCATATTTTTCTGGATAATAACCGTAGTTTTGTCTCCTGTGTTTATTCCTCTCGGAATTTTGGCACTTGCTCTTTGTGCTTCACTTTTTATTTTACTTTCAATATTCATCGTAGCCTATATACCGTTGCTCATAGCCCTAATTCTTGTGGGATCGGGCGCAATTATTGCTGAAATTATTTTCTCTGTCGTAAAATTTATCGGCGGTGCTGTACATATAGGATTTTTTGAACTCGGTATTGCTTTTTTAATCGTTGCGCTTGTAATTTGCCTTTCGGTGCTTATATACCGTTTCGGAACAAAATATGCCGTAAAAATATGGCGCAATTATCCAAAGGGCGTTTTTGTTATTTTTAAGAAAGTTAAAAGACTTATAAGAAAATTTAAAGGGGTATGCAGCATATGAAATTCACTAAAAAAATGAAAAAACTGCTTATCTTCTCAGCGGTTCTTGCCTTTGTTGGAGTCATTCTTTGCACCGTGGGGATAATATTGTCGGCAAAAAACGATAATGAGCTTTTCAGTCAGACACAAAACGGTGCAGGACAATATGTTTTTGAACATGAATTTGATGCATCGCTCATAAAGAAAATATCGTTGGATCTCTCATATGCGGATGTTAATGTTTATATCTCAAACGGCTCCGGAAAGCTTGAAATGATAAATTATCCTCTTGATGTTTTTGGAATGACCGTTGGTGCAACTACCGTATCGGTAAAGGAAAAATCACCATTCGCAAATCTTATCAGTTTTAATTTTGACGGCTTCAGAAATTATTTTAATTCAATAAAAATGGCTTTAAAAATGAGAACGGTAAATATATATCTGCCGTCGGCATCGGCTCTAAAACTGCTTGATATCGAGCTGTACAGCGGAGATGTCAAAATCGAGCATCAAAGACTTGAGGCGGACTTTGATATCGACCTTGAATACGGATCTGTATATATTGATGATGTTATAAGCACGGGAGGTTTTGAGGTGGATATAACCGAAGGAAATCTTAATGTTCTGGCAACAGAGATGAATTTGGGAAAAACAAACCTTCAATATGGCTTTGCCGATATATCTTCATCTAAAATTATAGAAATGGAAGCTGAGATCGCCCGCGGATATTTTAAATATATTTATTCGGGAAAAGACCTGCTTTCAAGCGTTGTCAGACTTGAGACGGATAAAGGAAGAGTACGCTTCGGAAGCGATATTTATGAAAACGGCAGCTTTTCACAGGGGATCGAATATACAGGCGTATCGGGAGTCGTGCAGAACAAGATCAAGGTCCATGTCGGCGACGGCAATATTATGATAACGGAATAAAATATAACGAAATAAAAGCTTAAAATCAAAAAAAGGAGTTGGGTCACATTTGTGAACCCGCCCCCTTTTTTTATCTTTCCTTTTCTTCTTTTCCCCAAGAAAAGCGGGTCG
>JAZUPD010000079.1:0-4904 GCA_045604985.1 Eubacteriales bacterium | reverse complement strand
CCACAGAACATACAAAAAACAGGTAAAGGAATGGAAATTCGTTCCGAGAGAAGAAAGGGAAAAACGTGTGAGTGAATATCTCGACGGATTGGAAAATGACTATTCACAGCGCGAAAGAATACTTACAGTTGCAATATCCTTTATAATTGGCAAGCTGTTCCTGCTTGCCTTCGGAATTATTTTTTAAAAGGTGATTTTATGGCATCAAATCTCAGCTTTTCCGAAAACATAGCCTGCGACGGCATAACCTGCACATCGCAGTTTACCGTTGACACCCGAATGATGGATCAAAACCGTGTGCTGCGTCCTGATTTTCTCTTGGGACTCAATCAGCAGGCGGGTGAGTATCTGTTCCTCGCAAACGACCTCAGCAACAAAGGTCTTGAGGAATGCGGCATCGCCTGCGTATATACACGCATTGCAGTGCATTACGAGCGCCCTGTCATGATGGACGAGGCTCTCAATCTGCGCACCGCTCTCTCCTGCCGCAGAGCATATGTCATGAAGCGTGATCTGCATGTTTATGATTCTATCGGGGAGCGCGTTGCCAGCGTATTTACCGAGGCGGTTGCCATGGACACCTGCACACGCTCGGTTCTCCGCGGTGAGAGATGCTCCGTGTTTGACAACATCGAGTGTGTTGAGTGTGCCGTATCGCCTAAAATCAGCCGCGTCAAGCTCTCTGATAATATGGAAGAAATTGCATCTTATCCTGTTCTTTACGGCGATATTGACTATAACGGACATCTGAACAACACAAAGTATATCAATATCCTGCTGGGTTTTGTGCCTGAGGGAATGAAAGGAAAATGGCTTCGCGACGCCGAGATGGAGTACCATGCCGAGTGCCGCGCAGGTGAAGTGCTGAGAGTTTTCAGAGGCCTGAACGAAGAAGGCTCCTTTGTTTTCTGCATCCGCGGAACATCCCGTGACGGCGCTGAGGAAGAAAAGTTCCGCGCTCATGTGGTGCTTGATAATCTGTAATTAAAAAGCCTCAGCAGAATTGTACGATGTCAATATTGACAGGTTAGAAAAAAATTATATGCCAAATAAAAAGCCCGCCCGATGGGCGGCTTTTTTCACATTCCTATTCCTCAACGAATTCCAGCATTGCCGAAGTAAGACATTCGATGTTGCGGTCTTCAAAAACTGTATCGCGGCTTGTATGTATTTTGTCCATGTAAAGTCCCAGAATCTTGGATTTTTTCAAAGACGCGATGCCGACACCGCGCTTGAAATTAGCCTGATCGGAGGGATAAAATCCCGATGTGCCCACGACAGGCTTCATGCCATATTTTTCAATATGCTTTTCCATGATTTCCTTGAACCTTACGCCAAAGTCGCTCTTCTTTTCCTTGCGGGGGAGCTTTGCAAAGATATATTCGCCGTCGGAAACGCAGTCGAAATTCAAAAGAGGCTTATTTTTCATTTCTGCCTTATGCATTTTATTGAATGTGGAAGAACCCAAAAGTCCCGATTCCTCATTGTCGAAAAGCACGAAGCATACCTTTGCTCTCTGTGCATCATTCATGGAAAGCATAGTATTAAGCACAGTTATAACACCCGAGGTGTTGTCATTGGCGGTGTGCTTGTTGGCAGGACCTGCAATCATAAGAATAAGAATTCCAAAGTAAACTATCATGAATGCAATGGGACCCAGCAAATCGTAAACATATGTTGAGAACAGCCACCCGGCAAGGGCCGAGACACCAAAAATCGCGCCTATGAGAATTATCTGATAAATAAGATAAAACAGGAAATTTTTCGGGGTTATAAAGTTCGGAACGATCATCTTTGCGCAGGTGTCATAATGAGCTGTCATTACAACTTCGCTGTCGGCAGGAGAAGCGCCCATTACGATATTGCGGCTAAAATCCTTTGCTTCAATTTCGCATTTTATGCCCTTTTCTTCGCAAATGCCTTTTATATATTCGATAAATGCGGTCTTTTGCTTTTTGCTTTTTCTAACCTGATATTTTTCAAATATTTCGTTTTTGATTTCCGTAATCATATTTATACTCCTTTTTAATTATTCGTCTCTTACAAATTCAAACAGGTCGCCCGGCTGACAGTCGAGGACGTCGCATATTGCATTCATGGTCTCAAATCGAATGCCCTTCATCTTCCCTGTTTTCAGGTTTGACAGATTAACATTTGTCATGTCAATCTTCTCTGCAAGCTCGTTGAGTGATATTTTGCGGTCCGCCATCATGCGGTCAAGTCTGAGTATAATTGCCATATTTTTCCTCCTATGCTATGGAATCCATGTTTTCCTGAAGCTCGTAGCCGTATTTGAATATCTCAGAAACAAGTCCCGTAACAACGCCGAAAATCATGACTACAAGGTTGATGCTTTCGAAGCCAAGGGATAAGGAAAGGGCATCGGCATCAAGAAAATCGCAGACCATGGAAGAGGCTGTATTCGGAATAATGCTTGCAAAAATGAGCACAAAAGCCATAGCGCTCAGGTTATTGATTATCTTCTTGGAAAAAGGTCTGCCTGTTTTGTGCACCTCATTGAGGATAAGGCTTAAAAGAAGCAATACCACTGCAATGAAGATATAGAGAATGGAATCGGACAGCAAAATCTCGGGTGCAGTGCCTTCATAATTTTCCCCTGCTATTTTAATAGAATCAAGGACTATAAGAAAATTTGCAAATCTTATGACCGAAATAACTGCAAGAGCTGCGGTGATAATGTAGGTGGCAATGGTGTCTGAGTGAAGTCTCTTTTTAAGTTCATTCTGTGCGTTTTTCATTCTGTAATCCTCCAATTAAAGTGTTGCTTTAAAAATTTAAATCTTAACCGGTTGACTGTACTATAGCACTACTTATTACCTTTGTCAACACTTTTTTAAAGGATTACTTTAAATTTTTATAATTTTGATTTTATGATTTAAAGATATAATAAAAAAGAACCGCTGTATAGCGGTTCTTTTTACTGTGACTTGAATAGCCTGATTACTCAGCAATCTTATATTCGATGCTGTCAACAACACCGTCAACGGTGAGTACGCGGAGGGTCATGTTGCCCTTTGCATAGACATAAAGTCCGCCCTGAGGCTCGGTTTCGCCGTAAATGGAGGTTACGTCCTCAGTGGTCATGCCGACCTCAAGTCCCTCGGGAGTTGCGATTGCATCAGAGGTAATGATTACAGAATAGATGTAGCTGTCGCCCTCGTTGGGGTAAGCGAGAAGAATTTCATAGTTAGAGTAGAAGTTGGTTACGTCCTTGCCTTCGAAAGCACAGCTTGCTTCCTCAAAGGTATCAACGGGAGTGCCCAGAGCATCAACTGCGCTGATGGGAGCGCCGATTTCGATCTTTACGCCGTTATCCTCGAAAACATAACCTGTTTCGGTTACATCGGGAGTGACTGCGGGAGTATCGTTGTTGTCTGCCGGCTCATTCTTATCGCCGCCGCATGCGCAGAGGGTAAGGAGCATAAGAACTGCGAGAAGTGCACATAAGATTTTTTTCATTTTTTATTCCTCCGTTTTTTAGTTTACTGTGTCGGTTGCGCTTGTATCGGTATTGATTATATCAGTGCTGCTTATATCAGTGGAAGATGCCGTCGGCGTCGGGGTTATGCTGTCGGGAACCTTTGCACCGTAGCTCTTTAAGTAGCCGTAGGTCTCAAGCTCGTACTGCTGGTCGGCAAGCATTGCATAGTAACGCTCACTCTTTTCCGTCCAGTCTGCGATGAGCTCTGCATCCTCGCTGTGGTCGGGGAATTCAAGAAGCTTTGTAATAAGCTTACCGAATACTCTGGAATGCTTTTCAGCACCCCGGAGATTTAAGTGCAGACCTCCGTCATAGGTGTCAACACTGAAATCAAGCATGTCGGACTCGCTGACAACATCGTCAGTGCCGAGTATATCGCTTGCGCTGATTTCCTCGCCACGGACTATGATCGCTGCGTCGGAATCCGAAGTATATTCAATATAACCTCTTTTGGAGGGAAAATCAATACCGTAAATGTCAATAAAGTTGATATAGGTAAGAGCGTTTTCCTGTGCGAAGGTTACTATCTGCTCGTCCCACTGGGGATACCAGTAAGGAAGTGTGGGGGCCTTGACAAGAATCAGCTCGACGCCCTTTTCGTCGCAGAGCTTCTTCATCTTTGCAAGGTAACCCATGGCGTTATCGCCGAAGATAAAGGTATCGGGCAGGCTGGCAGTCTTTATCATTCCTGCAGGGAGAATATCTGAGCGCATTACAAAACCGCTGTGGGTGATTTTTTCGGTGTCTTCAAATATATACTTGAAGTCATCACCTGTCAGCTCGCTCCATCTGGAATGGAATCGAAGAATCGGGAAAAGATAGGTTATAAGCTCCTCGTCCTCGGTCATGGATGCGTTGATTGCGTTGATTTTGGTTGAGGAAAGCTTCATGCCGTCAAGGGTCAGACGGTTGAACTGAGCATCCTGAGGCTCGTTGTAGATAAGTGACTGGACGTTGTAGACAACTGCGGTGGGAGTTTCCGTTTTCAGCATCTCTTCAAGCAGATAGTAGCTCTGCCAGATAAGCTGCTGACCCGAGCCGCGGATATAGCTTGTGATGCCGAATTCTTCCCATAATTCAATGGGCGAATAGTTTTCAAAAACCTCGCAGTCGCCAACAAAAAGAATATCGTGGTCGTGCTTCTCATCATAGTATTCCGCAATATATGCGCCCTCTGCGTTGGTGGCAAAGGTATATTTCGGCATTACAAGCGCCTGGAGAAAGGCGAAGATGCACACGAAAAGAATCACTGATGCAATGCCGACGGCAATGCGTGAAAGAATTTTTTTATTCATCAGAGTTTACAGCACTCCTTTTGGGGAGATATTAAGGGGTAAGAGATTTTTTGCGGTCAGTAGTAACAGTCCTCTGCCCATCGGGCAGGGTTTGATTCGATGTATTG